>JBKJSX010000024.1:0-3152 GCA_046594375.1 Chitinophagaceae bacterium | reverse complement strand
CCAAAATTAAAAAATACATAACGAACTAAACAAAACATAATTATACAATTTCTTGTTTATGTCGGTACAGTTGTATCTGTAACCAATAGCAATAATCCCTAATTAAAGATTATCACTGTTGGTTACAGGTAAAACTGTATGGACATGAACAAGAAATTGTATAAATATGTTTTGTTTAGTTCGTTATGTATTTTTTAATTTTGGAATATGGAAGAAATTGAAATCCCCACCGAACATCTTACAGAAGAAATTAATGAAAAAGCAGCAGAGCTGTATAAAGAAAAAGAACGTTGGACTTTACTCGTCGCAATTTCAACAGCTGTTATGGCAGTATTAGCAGCTATAGCCGGACTGTTGGCAGGTCACCATTCCAATGAGGCGTTGATAGAACAAATTAAATCTTCTGATCAGTGGGCATTTTACCAGGCAAAAAGTATAAAAGCAGAAATTCGGGCAATACAACCTGTAAGCGACACAAACAAAACTCCAAAACAAGTTAAAGAGGAAGAGGAGACAATTAAAAAACGTGCTGAAGAGGCTGAATTATCTTCAGAAGCTCATTTAAAAAAACATATTATACTCGCCAGGTCAGTAACGTTATTGCAAATTTCAATTGCCATTTCAGCAATAGCGATATTAACCCGTAAACGATTTATGTGGTGGATAGCTATGTGTATTGCTTCGGGAGGTTTGTTTTTTTTAGTCTCAGGAATAATCTAACCTCTTTAATTATTATTTAATTACCTCAATTTTTTCCTCCAAATTATTGTATTGACTTGTAGGGTTGTAATTGATTAAAAAAAAACTTAACAATTTAAATTTAAGTAAATGCATTAATCTTGCACCACTTTTAATGTTACGCTACTTTAAAAATAATATTTGCCGCTTTATAGCATTTGTAATTGCAGTGCAAATACTAAACATGAGCATTGATGCGCCATCTGCTCAAAAGCAAGTCGGCAAAGACAAAGCCGATAATTTTAATTACATTGATTCTTATGTTGAATACATAACAGAAGTTATTTTGAAATATGAGAATGCAATTCCGGAATCAAAGAACAGGCAGCAAAAGGAATTACAGCAACACAAACAGTTTGAAGTTGCTTTCCAAAAAATTTCTCCTATAATTATTAATTTTTTTGAATCAATACCTAAAAAGATTTTCTCAAATTTTTCTAACAAGTACGCTTTTCAATTTATAAAAGAGATAAATCCGCCACCTCCCAAGGCATAAGCTTTTTTTGCTAATGAATCTATTCTGATTCTCATTCTGATCTCCATTAATTTATTTAATATTTTATCATGACACAAAGTGCATGGTACCGGTTGCGATTATTATTAATCTCTTTTCTGGTAGCCTTTAATTTTTTCTGCGCAAATGTTTATGCGCAGGACACCTTATCAATTACAATACAGGATGCAGAAAAAACTTTTCTTGAAAATAATTTTTTTCTGCTTGCAGCAAAATATAATATTGATGCGAACCATGCTTTAATACGCCAGGCAAAGCTTTGGGACAACCCTGTTTTATCAACTGATCAAAATATTTATGACCAACAAGGTAAATTTCTGACACATAATCGCAATTTAGGGCAAGTGTATATACAGGTAATGCAACTGATAAAAACTGCTGGCAAAAGAAATAAGCTGGCACAACTTGCTGAAGACAATACAACCATTTCATCTGAGCAATTTGATGACCTTTTAAGAACGCTTAGATATGCATTGATCAGTGATCTTTTTGAAA
The DNA here is from genome assembly GCA_046594375.1 of Chitinophagaceae bacterium. Taxonomy (GTDB): domain Bacteria; phylum Bacteroidota; class Bacteroidia; order Chitinophagales; family Chitinophagaceae; genus Ginsengibacter. The sequence goes on along the minus strand of JBKJSX010000024.1, from coordinate 1,405 downwards.
TAGACCACCAGCTTAAATTAAAAAGAGTTTACGATTCAGAAATTAACCAATTACAAAAACTTGTAAAAGGAATGGAAGAAGAGTTGAAGGCTGGTAATGTTTCAGTAAAAGATAATATGCGTGTGAAAGCGTTGCTTTTTAGTTTGCAAAATGAATTGGTTACAATTGAGGCAAATATTATCCCGGTTGAAAGTGAATTAAAATTATTGTTGAAAAATAATGACAGCGTTTTCATCAAACCAAAAATGAATTATTATTTGCCTGATATAATCAAAACCGAAATGCCTTTAAGGCAACAGTTAATTGATTCGGCCCTTCAAAATCGCCCTGATGCAAAAATCGCAAAATCACAATTAGATTATCAATTGCACAATCTTACTTATCAAAAGGCAGTGGCAACGCCTGATATCACTGTTGGAACTGAGTTTGACCAACACAGCAGCTATTCACCAAACTATATTGGTCTGGCGATTTCTCTTCCTTTAAATGTTTTTAATAAAAATCAGGGAAATATTTCATCGGCAAAGTTTACTATAAAGCAACAACAGGCTTTACTGGAAGGTCAAAATGCAAAAATTGTAAATGATGTGTCAACAGCATACAATAAAATAAAGTTTTATCAGCAGGTAAATAATCTTCAGCAACTGGATTTTTCTCAACAGTATGATAAGCTTTTTCAAAACATGCTTAACAGTTACCAACAAAGGCAGGTAAGCCTCTTGGAATTTATAGATTTTACCGATGCCTACAAAGATTCCAAATTAAAATTACTAGATCAACATACAGCATTAATAAAATCTATGCTGGAATTAAATTACCAGGTTAGTAAAGATGTTATCACCATAAACAAGTAAAGTCATGAAAAAAATATACCTATCAATAACAATTCTCTCTTCTATTATGTATTACAGTTGCAATGGAAAAACTGAGATCGTAGCCGTAAAGAAAGAACCTGTGATATCCGATTCACTGTCCAAAATAATTGCCATCGACACTGTGAAAATGGATAATATAGAAGACCAGATATCTTTAAGCGGCGAAGTAAATAACGATGACAATAAAGTTGTAAAAATATTTCCCAATGCAAGCGGGCAGGTAGTTTCAGTAAATGTTTCTCTTGGAGATAAAGTTGTAAGAGGACAAACGCTTGCCGTAATTAAAAGCGCTGATGTTGCAGGAAATTATTCTGACCTGAGGACTGCAAACACCGATGCGTCTATTGCTGAAAAAGAATATAAAAATGCTGAACAGCTTTATAAAAATGGCATCAGCAGCGAAAAAGAATTTATACAGGCAAAACTTGGATATGAAAAAGCAAAGAATGCCGTTTCCAAAGTTCATACACAAATACAAATTAATGGAGGTGGTAGAACCAATGCCGGCGGCACTTACATAATTTCTTCTC
>JBKJSX010000274.1:0-3541 GCA_046594375.1 Chitinophagaceae bacterium | reverse complement strand
TGTTGAGCATGAGTTTGCAAGAAAAAGATGTTTAGAAGTTTACTCTAAAGCTTTAAAAAAATAGCCGATCAGGAAAGAAATATAGGGCTATCCAATTTTGTATAATCCGGATGAATGTTTGGGTAAACATCCATTAATTCATTTATTGCATTTTGCCCTTTGTTTCCCAAATTAAGTGAATAATCATTTACGTAAAGATCAATATGCTTTCGCATTACATCTTCTTCCATTTCCTGTGAATGCTCACGGACATATTCTGTGATGTTTGGATAATTGCTGAAAGAATATTCAATGCTTTGTTTGATTAAACTATCAATCTTTTTTAATAAAATAATATCAATGTTTCTTTTTGCAACTATGCCTCCTAATGGGATCGGCGATTGTGTTTTTTGCTCCCAGAATTCTCCAAGATCAATAATTTTTACAAGCCCTCTTTGTTGGTATGTAAAACGGTTTTCATGTATGATCACACCTGCCACATTTTTATCTTTTGATGATAAAACAAAATCTTCTATTTCATTAAAACGAAGAAATCTTTTATTTTTTGCCTTCGGAAATGCAATTGTGAAAAGCATATGAGCTGTTGTATTTTCACCGGGGATTGCAATTGTGCAATTCTCTATTTCACCTTCCGCAATTTTTTGTTTTGAAATTAGTAGTGGACCTACCCCTGTGCCTAAAGCGCTACCGCTATTCAGAACTAAATAATTTTCTAACAATAATGGTAATACTCCATAGCTAATCTTGGTAATATCTAAAGTGTTTTTTAATGCAAGCTGATTTAATGTTTCCACATCTTCAAGCCTTACATCAAAATCAATTCCATGAGTATCAATTTTATTATTAACGAGGGCGTCAAAAATAAAAGTATCATTCGGGCATGGAGAAAATCCGAGTGTCAGTGTCATTATTTATTTATTGAATCAACGAGGTCTGTGAGTTCCCGATTAAGATTTACAATAGCTTCAGTCATACACCATTTTGTTTTATCACGTTCGCCAACTTTATTTGATATACTTCTTAATTGTAAAAAAGATATGTTTTGCTGTAGGCAAACAAAATGAAATGCAGCGCCTTCCATACTCTCAATGTCAGCAGTAAAATTTTCTTTTAATTGCTTAGACTGTTTTTTTCTGTCGCTTATTTTATTTACAGTTACTCCATTCACTTTTTTTAAATGTGTTGCTGATAGTATCGTTGAAGTATTAATAAGAAATCCATTTCTAAAGGGAGTTCCGTTTTTATCGCCAATGCCCAATTGAAAGATGGTTTTAAATTCTCCTTTTTCTTCAACACCAATATCTCCAAAAACATCCTGTACTACCACCACCACCTCTCCTTTTTTTATCTTTCTTGTAAACGCTCCTGCAATGCCTGCCTGTATTACAACATCATACTTTTTCTGCAACAATTTTTTTGTAAGATGATAAACCGTTGAAGGTATCCCAACTCCACAGATCAAAACGTCTATATTATTTTTAAGGGTTATAAACGGTTCTATTTCTAATTGCGTAGCGGCAACCACCAATATTTTCATTTTACAAATTTCGGATTTAGAAAGCACAACTTTGTGTTTCTCCGCTACCTTTGAGAAATTTCTTAGATTATCAATGGTATATCTTACAAGAGTTGAACATTTTAATGCTGCCCACAAGCTTTTCAACACCGCATGGAGCAAGGAAAAGAATGAAGATGTTTTTGGTAAATGTGCAAATGAAAATTGGCATGGGCATAACTATGAACTCTTTGTAACAATAAAAGGAGAAACTGATCCTGATACAGGCTTTTTGTTTGATGCAAAAAAATTGAGCATACTTATAAAGCAACAAGTACTTGATAAACTTGATCACAAAAATTTAAATGTTGACGTGCCTTTTTTGAAAGGGATACTGTGCTCTACGGAAAATATTACAAAGGCAATATGGCAACAATTGGTTCCGTATTTGCCGCAACCTGTGCAGCTTCATTGTATTAAATTGTATGAAACACCCCGCATTTATGTTGAGTATTTTGGACCTGATAATTATCGGGTGGATAACAACTTATCTTTAAAATGATCGAAATTAGTTATGAGTAAAGTAGCAGTTTACAGAAAAGAACATTTTAATGCAGCACATCGCCTGCATAATCCTGCCTGGAACGAGACTAAAAATGATGAAGTTTTTGGTAAATGTAATAATCCAAATTTTCATGGTCATAATTATGATCTTGTTGTAAAACTTGTTGGTGAGCCAGATCCGCAAACCGGTTATGTTATTGACCTGAAACTGCTGAGTGATATTATTGAAGAAAATATTTTGGACAGATTTGATCACAAAAATCTTAATCTTGATACAGCGGAGTTCAAAGATTTAAATCCAACAGCTGAAAATATTGCGATCGTTATTTATACTATTCTTAGAGAAAAAATAGATAAGAATTTAGAAATGCAAATCAGATTATATGAAACAGAAAGAAATTTTGTTGAATATCCTGTAAAATAAAAATAAGAAATATGAGCTATAAAAAAATAGAACAGTTTGACGAAGCGGCCCTTGAAGGCATGCAAAAAAATTATAGAGAAATATTGATCTCTATAGGTGAAAATCCCGAGAGAGAAGGATTGCAGAAAACACCTTTGCGCATTTCAAAAGCGATGCAGTATCTCACCCATGGAAGTTTTCTTGATGCAAAGGAAGTGATAAACTCTGCTAAGTTTCATGAAGACATGAGCCAGATGATAGTAGTAAAAGACATTGAATTGTACAGTATGTGTGAGCATCACATGCTGCCTTTTTATGGTAAAGCACATATAGCTTACATTCCCAATGGATGGATAACAGGACTGAGTAAAATTGCCAGGGTTGTTGATATTTATTCCAGGAGATTGCAGGTACAGGAGAGGCTTACCACGCAAATTTTAAATGCAATCCAGGAAACGTTGAATCCATTAGGGGCAGCAGTTGTTATTGAAGCCTCGCATTTATGCATGATGATGAGAGGTGTGCAAAAACAAAATTCTGTAACAACAACATCAGCGTTCTCAGGCGAGTTTGAAACAAATGAAACACGCAGTGAGTTTCTAAAACTTATTAGTTCAAAACTTCATTAAATTAATTAAACCGTCAACCTGTTAATGGGTTAATCCCGAATAAATGGATAAACCAATAAACAAATGAAACACGCATATATTTTTCCCGGTCAGGGCTCCCAGTTTAGCGGCATGGGAAAAAATTTATATGATACCAACGCAAAAGCAAAAGAACTTTTTGAAAAAGGAAATGATATTTTAGGTTTTAGAATATCGGACATAATGTTTTCAGGAAGTGATGAAGATCTTAAGAAAACAGATGTTACGCAGCCTGCAATTTTTTTGCATTCAGTAATTCTATATAAAACTTTAAAGTATGCAAAACCTGATATGGTTGCCGGTCATTCGTTAGGAGAGTTTTCTGCACTTGTTGCAAATGGTTGTTTAAGTTTTGAAGATGCATTAAAATTAGTTTCGATCAGGGCAAAGGCTATGCAAAAAGCCTGTGAGATAAATCCTTCAACAATGGCT
>JBKJSX010000233.1:0-10492 GCA_046594375.1 Chitinophagaceae bacterium | reverse complement strand
ATCCCTAAAATGTCTTATTGCCGCTGCAACAGGCCAGGCTGCTGCATCTCCCAAAGGACAAATTGTATTGCCTTCAATCTTTCTTTGAATATCCCACAACAGGTCAATATCTTTTATCTCGCCTTTTCCGTTCTCTATCTTTCTTAATATTTTTTCCATCCATCCCGTTCCTTCCCTGCAGGGTGAACATTGCCCGCAACTTTCGTGATGATAAAATCTTGCCAGAGACATTGTATGCCGTACGATGCATTGATCTTCATCCAATACTTCAAAGCCACCACTGCCCATCATCGAGCCGGTTGCAAAACCGCCATCAGAAAGGCTTTCGTAATTCATTAAACGCTTCTCCCCTTTTGATGTTGTCAGTAATAGATTAGCGGGAAGAATAGGAACTGATGAACCGCCGGGAATGCAGGCTTTTAATTTTTTACCATTGGGAATGCCACCGCAATATTCATCGCTGTAAATAAAATCTTCAACAGAGATGGTCATATCAATTTCATATACGCCGGGTTTATTAATATTTCCGCAGGCGCTCATTAATTTTGTTCCGGTTGATTTGCCTATGCCAATTTTTGCATAAGCATCTCCACCCTCATTAATTATGGGAACAACGGCTGCCAGTGTTTCAACATTATTTACAACAGTTGGGCAACCATATAATCCTTTTACTGCCGGGAACGGCGGTTTAATTCTTGGCAAGCCTCTTTTTCCTTCAAGACTTTCGAGCAAAGCAGTTTCTTCTCCACAAATGTAAGCGCCTGCACCACGATGTGTATAGATCTCACAATCAAAGCCGCTGCCTAAAATATTTTTTCCAAGAAATCCATTTTGTTTTGCTTCTGCAATGGCAACATCTAAAATATCAGTTACCCAATCATATTCTCCGCGGATGTAGATATATGAAACATTGCTTCCCAAAGCAAAAGATGAAACGATCATTCCTTCAATTAATAAATGCGGAAGAAATTCCATCAGGTAGCGATCTTTAAAAGTTCCCGGCTCGCTTTCATCAGCATTGCAAACAAGATATCTTGCAACACCTTCAGGCTTTGCCAAAAAACTCCACTTCATTCCTGTAGGAAAACCTGCACCACCACGACCTCTCAGCCCGCTCTTCTTCACTTCTTCCACAATATCACTTGGAGACATCTTCAATGCTTTCTCCACGCTTTTGTAACCACCTTCACGGCGATATACATCATAGCGACGGATACCTTCAACGTTTGCTTTTTCTAATAATAATTTTCTTGCCATAGTAAATGCTCCCTATTATTGTTTTACGCTTTGCCTTGCCACAAGTTGCCATTTATTTTTTTTAATCCAAACCAAAGTCACATACATATCCATATTCAAAGGCTTACCCTGGTAATTCATTATCACAGTCGACTTCATTGTAACCACACCGGTGTTATCATATATCCTGATGTTCATATCAGAAGGAATGATGTTTTGATAATCCTGATCCTTACTCATGACCGAGCGTATCAACTGTGCTTCTGTTTGAATCAATCCGCTTGTATGCCCATAACTCACATCACTTGCCAGTACATCATCCAGGGCAGCGCTGTCTTTATTTATCAAAGCATTTCTTAAAACAAGCATTCGCATCATCACTTCAGTTTGCTGCGGCGAATATTGCTGCGCAAAAGAAAATATTGGTGATAGTCCAATTAAAAATATGATAAAAAGTTTTTGCATTAATCTGTAATATCAAGTGTTGGTTTTTGGTCCGAATCCGTTTTTTTTAATTCGCAATTAAACATCCAGCCCACGCCATATTTATCCTGGAGCATTCCAAACTTTGCTCCCCAAAACTGCTCGGCAAGGGGCATGGTAATTTTTCCGCCCTCTGCCATTTTATTAAATACTTCCTCAATTTTATGTTGATCAGGCACATCAACAGACAACTGAATGTTTCCTTCTTTAGATGATGTGTAACCTTTTGGCCCATCCGATACATACAGCATGCTATCGCCAAACTTAAGGCGTGCATGCATGAGTTTGTTTTTCCAATCATCATCAACCTTCATCGGGGCATCACCATAACGGCTGACCATTAAAATTTCACCCTCAAGAATATCTTTATAAAAATTTAAAGCTTCTTCGGCTTTGCCTTCAAAATGAACGTAGGGAATGAGTGTCATAAAAAAATTTTAATTATTAGTTGTTGCATTGTTTACACACTCATCAATAATTGCATCTACTTTTTCTTTGGTGAGATGTTCACGATATGTTTTACCAAGCTGCATCATTGGCGCATACCCACATGCACCCAGGCATTCAACTGTTTTTAAAGTGAACAAGCCATCCTGTGTTGTTTCACCTACACCAATATTTAACTTTTGTTTGATGTATTCAATAATATTATCGCTCCCATTAACCATGCATGGACCGGTTTGACAAACCTCGAAAATATATTTGCCAACAGGTTTTAAATTATACATGGAATAGAATGTTGCCACTTCATACACTTCTATCGGTTGGATGTTGAATAAAGTTGCAACATAATCCATAGTGCTCACATCAAGCCAGCCACCAAACTCCTGCTGCGCGAAATGCAATACAGGAAGCAAAGCACTTTTTTGTTTGCCCTGGGGATAGCGTGACATCAACTCGTTTACTCTGGAAAGCTTTTCTTCTGAAAACTTCATTCTTATTTTAAATTTTAAATTCTAAATTCTAAATGAAAAAATAATTCAACATTTAAAATTCAACATTTATAATAATTTTTACGCATCCATTTCTCCTGCAATAATATTTAAACTGCTCATTGTAATTACGGCATCGCTTAACATTCCCCCCTTTATCAACTCAGTAAATGCCTGGTAATAAATAAAACAAGGCCTGCGAAAATGCAGTCGGTAAGGGGTTCTTCCGCCATCACTTATCAAATAAAAACCAAGCTCACCATTTCCACCTTCTACGGCTGAGTATAATTCGCCTGCCGGAATATCTGTTTCACCCATTATTATTTTAAAATGATAAATGAGCGCTTCCATTTTTGTGTACACATCTTTTTTATCAGGCAAATAATAATCAGGAATATCAGCATGATAAATTTCTGCATCAGCACCTTTAAATTCCTGTACTTTTTGATATGCCTGTTTTATGAGATTCAAACTTTGCCACATCTCCTGGTTGCGAACTAAAAACCTGTCATAACAATCGCCGGTTGTACCCACTGGAATTGTAAAATCAAGATCTTCGTAACTGCTGTAAGGTGTGTGAACACGCACATCATAATCAACACCGGCAGCACGAAGATTGGGACCGGTAAAACCATAATTTAATGCACGGTCAGCAGCAATAGGTCCAACGCCAATTGTGCGTTCCATGAAGATTCTGTTGCGGGTAAAAAGATTTTCAAACTCTTTTAAAACCACGGGCCACTCTTTAATAAACTTCTCTAATTTTTCAAAAGCTGTGTTGGTAAAATTTCTTTCAAAGCCACCTATGCGACCAATATTTGTTGTTAACCGGCTGCCACAAACTTCTTCATAAATTTCATAAATATGTTCGCGGTATTGCATCACGTACAAAAATCCTGTGTATGCCCCGGAGTCAACGCCAACAATAGAATTGCAAATAAGATGATCGGAGATGCGTGCCAGCTCCATGATGATTATCCGCAAATAATCAACACGCTTTGGCGTTTTTATTTTTAATAATTTTTCGCAAGTGATGTGCCATCCCATGTCGTTGATAGGTGATGAACAATAATTCATCCTGTCTAAAAGAGTGGTTATCTGGTAGAGTGGTCTTCTTTCTGCAATTTTTTCAAAAGCCCTGTGAATATACCCAACCGTTTGCGTTGCATCGATTACACGTTCGCCATCTAACTCAACAATATTTTGAAACACTCCATGAGTGGCGGGATGGGTAGGCCCGAAATTTAAAGTAGTCGTTTGTTTTTCCAGACTGCCTTGTGGTAATTTAATATGTTCTGCTGTTTTCAATCCTACAATTTTTCTCTAAATACTAATGTTATATTATATCAACTCAAAGATGTTGTAAACAATCGTGAGACGTGAAGAGTGAGATGATAAATTCTCACGTCAGCCGCTTTATTTAGCCTCTGCCAAACATTTCATCATCTTTATCAAGTCTGCTCTGATCTTCCAAAGGAAATTCTTTTCGCATCGGAAAATATTCCATTTCATCAACATTCAAAATTCTTTTTAAATTGGGGTGACCAACAAAATTAACGCCGTAAAAATCAAAGGTTTCTCTTTCCATCCAATTGGCAGATTGATATAATGCTGTCGCACTAAAAACATCAGGCTTATTAATATCGGTGAACACTTTAAAACGAATGCGGACATTATCAACAAGATTATGCAGATGATATACAACTGCTAATTCGCTGCCAATATTATCGGGATAATGTACTGCTGTAATATCGGTAAGAAACTGGAATTTTAATTCAGAATCATCATACAAAAACTGAAGCACTTTAAGATTCATATCTTTTGAAGAAGTGAAAGTAAGCATGCCATACGGCTCTTCCCAATCAATTAACTGATCGCCAAATTTTTCTACCAGTTTTTGTTTGATCGTTTCGGTCGTTAAAGTCATCAAGTTAAAAGTTAAAAGTTAAAAGCTAAAAAGTCCGGAAGTTTTCACTTTTGACTTTTTACTTTTCCTGTTTATTGTATTCCGTAACTCTCAAGTAATTTATTATACTGCTCAGAATTTCTTCTTCTAATACTCTCGTTACCTACCAACTCCTGCACTCTCATAAATCCATCTAATACAGCCTCAGGCCTTGGCGGGCAACCGGGAACATAAACATCAACAGGAATAATCTGGTCTATGCCCTGTAACACTGAATAGCTATCGAAGATTCCGCCGCTACAGGCACATGCTCCCATTGCTAAAACCCAGCGAGGCTCTGCCATTTGCAGGTAAACCTGTTTTACTATCGGAGCCATTTTTTTTGCTATTGTTCCCATCACCATTAAAAGATCGCACTGGCGTGGAGAAAAACTTACTCTTTCAGAACCAAACCTGGCAAGGTCGTAATGCGATCCCATCGTTGCCATAAATTCGATGCCACAACAACTGGTTGCAAAAGGTAATGGCCAGATGGAATTCTTTCTTGCAAGGCCAACAACATCACTGAGTTTAGTTGCAAAAAATCCTTCTCCCGTAAAACCTTCAGGCGCTACAACAGTACCAATAGCAGATTCCATTGGCTTTTGATGTATATTAAATTGAACCGGACGAGCCATAATTTTTTATTTTGAATGTTGAATTTTAAATGTTGAATTGTATTTCATTTAAAATTATAATCTAAAATTCAACACTGTTTAATCTTCCCAGTTTAAAGCACCTTTCTTTAGGATATAAAAAAATCCGGCAAGAAAGAAGCCAACAAACATAAGCACAGCAACAAATCCATGCCACCCCAGGTCTCTAAAATTTACTGCATAAGGGTAAAAAAATATCACTTCCACATCAAACAACACGAATAAAATGGCTACCAAAAAATATTTTATAGCCATTGGCTGTCGGGCATTTCCTTTTGATTCGATACCACTTTCAAAATTGACAAGCTTATCAGCCGTTTTTCTTTTAGGCCCAAATAAATGCGTTAAGGCCATCATACCTCCAATAAATACAATTGCAAATAATAACTGGATACCTATCGGCAAATAATTTACAGTACTGTTTATGCCGGGGGAAGCCTGTAAAAAAAACATACAAATAATTTATTAATGCGTTGCAAAATTAAGTCAGCAATATCAATTTTCAATCAATTAAAAAATGGGGTTGAGTGATTTGAATCACAAAAATTTTAAAATTTTTCTGTATTATAAATCATACCTACAGTGGCTGTAAATAAAGAGGTCCCGGAAAATATCCCCGGGACCTTTGTTAAGATTTATATTTTGATTATTTTTTAGATTTAACCTTGGTTTTTGCCTGTGTACTCTTTTCTTTAGTGTTTTCTGTTTTTATTTTTGTTTTACCTGATTCCCGCTTCATCGCATCCTCTATTGCTTTTCTGTTTTGTAAAGACAATTCATTGGCGGGATCTATTGCCAGAATTTTATCAATATACGATAGCGTGGTGCCGTAATCTTTTTTTACAGTATAATTATAATTAATCATATACCTGTAACCGGTAATTTGTAATTGCTTACCCCTTGTTGTATCTGGCAATTTTGCAGCTACTTCAATTAATTTCTGGTAATCAGCCATTGCCAGCCCTAAAACGCTGGTTGAATCCATGTTCGCTTTGGCTATTGCTCCATAATAGTAACCTAACACATCATCAGGAAATTTTTGCTGATATAATACAAAAACAGAATCGGCAGTTTTGTAATTTCCACCTGTATAATGATTAATTCCTGCATTGTATAGGTCTGTTTTAGTAACATCCTTTTTTATAGTTAAAAGTCTTGTATACCATTTAGCTGCTTCATTGTAATTTTTGGCTGCCAAATAATTATTGGCAACTGAAGTTATGAATTCAATCTTATTGGCTTCCAAAGTATCAAGGGCAATTGCTTTATCAATATATGTAGCTGCTTTAACTTCATTTCCGGGGAACTTCAATAAAACTTTTCCATATGTTGCATAATCACCTGACAAAAGATTTTCAGGCTTTTGTTTCTGAAAATAAGTTTCAAAAAAAGTTTTTGCATTTGCTGAGTCTCCCAATTTTTCATAAGCAAATGCTTTTAATCCATATAATTTAAGATAGGCAGTTTGTCCACCTGTGGCTATACATTCATTAGATTTAGTAATAGACTGTTGATATTGCTTTCCGGCATATAATATAGAGGCCTGGTAATAGCAGTTTTTTGAATCAGCATCAGCAACTGCGATATATTGATCAAGGTAACCACGCGATTTATTTACATCACGCTGGTAATAATAATCATATAGCCAATAGTATACCGGTGCGTATTTTGAATCTTTTGATATTGCTTCATTATAATACTTCGTATAGTATTGTTCCTGCGAAAATCCCTGGGTTTGATAAAGTCGGCCGATCATAAAACTTGACCTTGCAAAATTGAGGTCTGCTGCCAGTGCACTTTGATAAGACAACTGCGCATTTGCACCATCTGTCATCTTACGGTATGCATCACCAAGTGTTGTCCAAATTTCCGGAGTTCTTTTATTTTCAGGAATTGATTTTAATTTTTCAATGGCATACACTGCATCGCCTAATCTTGTATCAACAATTGCACGGCCAATGGCATTTATTATATTAAAATCTTTGCCTTTTGTAAGACTGATAGCTGTTTCAAAACGATTGCGTGCTTCATCTTTCTGTCCATCCATTAAAGCTATTTGTCCCATCCCCACCAGCATTAGCGGGGCATTTGGATTTGCTGCCAAAGTTTTTTGATACAGTGCTTTTGCAGAAACGCTATCCTCTGCTCCCAGGTAAGACTGTCCCAGCCAGTAGGCAGCTTCAACATTATTTGGATTGGCGTTTAACAATTTGCTAAACAGATCTTTTGCACTATTGTATCTCTCGTAATAAATAAATTTCTTTCCCTCGTCTATTGTTTGAGCAAATAATATATTGCCAGTAAAAATAAGGGTGATCAAAAGGCTGATGATTTTTATCTTTCGCATTTGTTGTGAGATTTTATAAGTGTTGATTTTATTTAATTGTTATTATTAATTTGTTGTTGCTGACCTTACACTAAAATTCATTTTTGCCGGACCAAGATAAGCCCTCCTGAATATTAATTGACCTTTTTCATAAATTAAAAAATTAGCAAAACCTCCACCCAATCCATCATAGTTTTCTTTGAGGATATAATACAAACCGCGTACCAAGGGGTATCGCTTAAGCATTATGTTGGCCTGGTAAGGCTTTACATAAGGTTTGCCATCGCAGGCAGCACATTCAATCGCTGCGATCTTAACTTTCTTTAAAAAACTAAGTTGTGCTGTATCTTCTTTATTTCCTATCCAGCTTACACCCACAAATCCAATTGCATTATCATTTGTTGAGACATAATCAATCACATCCTGGCTGCTTTTAGCTGCAAAAACTTTTTTAGGATCAAATGGTTTTCCTTTTAAGATAGAATCAACCGCAAACCGTACGGTGCTGGTAGCGCTTAGCCCGTCAAAAACTGCAATTTCTTTGTCACCTGTACTTCCAGCTAAAATCCCCTTTATTTTTTCTATTGTAAGAATACTATCCTTCGAATTATTACTAACTATTACTGCAACGGCATCATTAGCAATTTTATCCCAGTTAGGCCTATAGTTTATTGAGTCTTTGTAAAATTTTGCTTCCTCATCAGTTAATCCACGGGTTACAATTATCATCCTTGTGCTATCCTTAATAAGATCTCTAAAACATTCCGCTTCGGGTTTATATTCTGCAATAATTTTTGCTTTGGGATATAAGGCTTCAAAAACCTGTATCTGCGAATCTATAACAGGTTTAAAAGATTCGTCTACACTTATGTGGATCATACCACTATTCGCTGTATCTGTATCAGTACGGGTATGAAGGCCAGTGCAACTACTCACAAAGTAGAGCAGAACGAATACAGGTAATGAATATTTTGTAAAGTTCCTGTTCATCTTTCTCTTAAATAATTTTTTTTAATACCCCTGTAAATTCTCCACAAACCATACAACATTATTAGTCCTGCAAAAATCTTTCCCGGAGTGCTTTCAACAAAATCATTATTAAGACCAATTTTTTTTGCAAACAAAATCATAAATCCAACACCGATGTAAATTAATCCCATTCCGAGGTCCATTATGCTCTTCATTAAAATATATCTCTTTGTTTTGGGATCAATGTTTTCCTCAAATTCTTCCAGGCTCATATTTTTTGATTCTTTAAAGATGGGAAGGTAAATAAATTCCATAATCCTTTGACCAAATGTTTACGCAAAAATTAAGATTCAACTTACCTGCAGTCAATTATCTTTGTCATCAATCGAGAACCAAACCGCTTCTTCTTTCCTACAAAAATATGAAACCAACATTACCACAGGGCATTAGAGATTTTGGGGCTCAAACCATTCATAAAAGGGAATACATTTTCGATACTATAAAAACGGTTTTTGAATTGTATGGTTTTGAGCCGCTGGAAACACCGGCTATGGAGAACCTGGAAACCCTCACGGGTAAATATGGAGATGAAGGAGATAAACTGATCTTTAAAATCCTGAATAATGGTTTGGATAATCCCACGAAACACGAGCAGGCGAAAGAAGATCTTTTAAAAATACTGCAGGGAAAGAATGTAACAACGATAACGGAAAGAGCGCTTCGTTATGATCTCACTATCCCTTTTGCAAGATATGTGGCGATGAATTATGGGCAGCTTACTATGCCATACAAACGTTACCAGATGCAGCCTGTATGGCGTGCAGACAGGCCACAGAAAGGTAGATACCGGGAGTTTTATCAGTGCGATGCAGATGTGGTGGGAAGCTACTCACTTATCAGTGATGCAGAACTTGCTGAAATTTATTTAGAGGTTTTTAAAAGATTAGGAATTGAAATAGATATGAAAATTAACAGCCGCAAAATTTTATATGCGCTGGCAGCGCTTTGCGGCGGTGATAAAATGATGAGCATTACAGTTGCCATTGATAAGCTTGATAAAATTGGGATTCAAAAAGTAAAGGAAGAACTAGAGAAGAATGGATTAGGACCAAGGCAAATAAATATCATTGAAGATTATTTGCTTGTTAAAGGCAGCAATGAAGAAAAGCTTACCAGCCTTAAAACTTTATTCGCTGATATTGAAGATGCACAAAAAGGGATAGAAGAAGTAGAATTCGTTTTAGACTTCACAAAAGTTTCAAATCAAAAATCTCAAATTCAAATTGATCTCACGTTGGCAAGAGGATTGAATTATTACACCGGAATTATATACGAAGTAAAAGCAAAGAATGCAGAGATGGGCAGCATAGGCGGTGGTGGCAGATACGATGACCTTACAGGTTTATTTGGTGTTCCCGGCATTCCCGGTGTGGGAATAAGTTTTGGTGTGGACAGAATTTATGATGTGATGGAAGAACTAAAATTGTTTCCTGAAAAAATGAATAAAGGAGTGACAGCAATATTCTTTAACATGGGAAGTGAAGAAAGTAAATTTGCTTTTACACAAATGCAGCAATTAAGAAGTAAAGGAATAAGTTGCGAGCTATATCATGAGCCTGGAAAAATGGATAAACAATTTAAGTATGCTACTAAAAAAAATATCGGGTACGCAATAATTATCGGCAGCAAAGAAATGCAGGAAAACAATTGTGTAATAAAAGATCTTTCAAAAAATGAACAACAAACCATTACACTTGATGAGTTGCAAAATTATTTTACAAAATAATTAAGGGTTACCTTCTATAGCTTTAATTATTAATAAAAAAACGCTTATGAAATATATTAAATCGATCACTTTACTTGCACTAACTGCAATCCTTATCACATCATGCGGCAAAAAAAGTAACCTAGGAAAATTGATACCCAAAGAAGCTGCTGTAGTTGT
>JBKJSX010000242.1:0-5963 GCA_046594375.1 Chitinophagaceae bacterium | reverse complement strand
TGATAACGATGGGGATCTTGATGTGATAATCAATAATGAAAATCAGCCTGCATTTATTTATCGCAATTATTCACGGGAACAAAATAAAAATAATTTTATCGGTGTGATGTTAAAGGGTAATGGAAAAAATTCTTTTGCTATCGGTAGTAAAATAAAAATTTATAAAGATGATAAAATATACTACCGGGAAGTAGTGCCTGCAAGAGGGTTTCAGTCGTCAGTTGATTATAAACAAATAATAGGGTTAGGAAAAGAAACGAAAATAGATTCAATGATAATTGTTTGGCCTGATAGAACCTACACTAAATATGATCATCCTGAAATTAATAAAGTTCATCTATTGCAACAGCCTGAACAAAAAGGAAATATTTACTACGATGTTCAGCCTGTAAAACAAACATTGTTGCAACCGGTAACAAACAGTTTCGAAAAGCATACTGAAGATGATTATGTAGATTTTTATGCTGAAAGAAATCTTCCTGAAATACTATCACGTGAGGGGCCTAAAATTGCAAAAGGCGATGTAAACGGCGACGGTCTTGAAGATATTTATATCGGGGGCGCTAAAGGACAAGCGGGGCTATTGTATTTACAAACTGAAACCGGCTTTGTAAAAAAAGATGAGCAAGTTTTTAAACAGTTTGCCGATTTTGAAGATGTAGCAGTGTTATTTTTTGACTGTGATGGTGATGGTGATCTTGATCTGTTTATTGGTGCAGGCGGCAATAATGTGCAGGTACCGGGGCGTGAATTACAACATAGGTTATATAAGAATGATGGCAAAGGGAATTTTGAAATAGATACGCAGGCATTCCCTAATAATGATATGAATATATCAGTAGCCATTGCAAATGATTTTGATGGAGACGGTGACCTCGATCTATTTATAGGAAGCAGAAGTGTTCCTTTTTCTTATGGAGTAGCTCCGAAAAATTATTTATATAAAAATGACGGTCATGGACATTTTACAGATGTTACAGGAGCCATGAACCCTGAAATTTCAAATATCGGTATGGTTACAGATGCAGCATGGGCTGATATTACAGGAGATAACAAAAAAGAATTGATAATTACAGGTGAATGGATGGCGACAAGAATATTTTCATACACAGCAAATAAATTTGAAGAAATAAAGAACACTAATCTTACAAATTTATTTGGCTGGTGGCAAACTCTTACAACAACTGATGTAAATGGTGATGGTAAATTAGATCTGATAATAGGGAATATCGGAGAAAATTTTTACCTGAAACCTGATTCACTGCATCCTGTAAAAATGTGGCTGAATGATTTTGACCAAAGCGGATCAATGGATCAGTTCATAACAAAAACTATCGGTGAAAAAGATATGCCTGTCTTTTTAAGACGTGATATAACCGAACAATTCCCGGCATTAAAAAAACAAAATTTAAAGAACAGTGATTACGCAAAAAAAACCGTACAGGAATTATTTAGCAAAGACCTGATTGAAAAATCGCAAATCAAAAAATTTAATTACTGCAGCTCTGTTGTTGCTATAAATAACGGCAACGGAAGTTTTACAATTCAAAAATTACCGGCAATGGTGCAATTATCAAGTGTGAATGCAGTTTTGGTAACAGACATTAATCATGACAAGAAACCTGACCTGATTATTGGTGGAAATAAATTTGGCTTCCCGCCACAGTTTGGCAGAGTGGATGCCAGTTACGGCAGCGTTCTTCTAAATAATGGAAAAGGAAATTTTGAATGGATAGAATCAAACACGTCAGGATTAAATATTACCGGTGAGATAAAAGATATTAAAGAAATAAAAGGAAAAGGCAAAAGCTACATTATTGTTGTTCGCAATGATCAGTTCCCAATGTTATATCAAATTAAAAAGTAAAGAAAGTATCATAATGAAAAAGGGTTCTCAAATTTGTGAATTGTTAAGCCCCCTTAAAGGGGTCTGGGGGGTTAGTGCCGGCATTTTCTTTTTTATATTTTTTTTTACCGCATGTAGATCTAAAAATATTGATTCCCCTTTGTTTCAAGTATTAAATAGCAAAAGAACCGGTTTGGATTTTAGTAACAACCTTTCTTACAATAAAGATTTTAATCTTTTTAAGTACATATATTTTTATAACGGAAGCGGCGTTGGCGCCGGTGATTTTAATAATGATGGTTTGATCGATCTTTTTTTTGCATCCAATCAGCAACAAAATAAATTGTATCTAAACCAGGGAAAATTAAATTTTAAAGATGTAACAAAAGAGGCAAGCATTCCTGAAGATGGCGGATGGTCTACAGGTGTTTCAGTGGTTGATATTAATAATGATGGATTGTTAGACATCTATGTTTGCAGAGTTGGAAATTTTGAAACGCTGAAAAGCAAAAACCAGTTATTAATTTGCCAGGGTATTGGTAAAAACGGAATCCCACTTTATAAGGATGAAGCGCACGAATATGGTTTGGATTTTTCCGGCTTTAGCACGCAAGCTATTTTTTTTGATTATGATGGCGATGGTGATCTGGATATGTTTTTACTAAATCATTCTGTGCATCAAAACGGAACATTTGCTCCCCGCCAAAATTTTGTCGGCACTTATAATCCACTTTCAGGCGACAGGATTTACAGGAATAACGGTAATAATACATTTGATGATGTAACAAAACAAACCGGCATCAACAGTTCTGCAATTGGCTATGGGCTTGGAATTTCCATAGCAGACATAAACCTTGATGGTTATCCCGACATTTATATCGGCAACGATTTTCATGAAAATGATTACCTGTATATCAACCAAAAGAACGGCACTTTTAAGGAAGAAGGAGAACAGCGGTTAATGCATACCAGCCAGTTTTCTATGGGGGTTGATGTGGCAGATATAAACAATGATGCATATCCTGAAATTATTTCTATGGACATGTTACCATCTGATCCATATATTCTAAAAAGATCGTTGGGAGAAGATGCTTATGATATTTTTAATTTTAAGATCAACAGCGGTTACTCACATCAATACACACGGAACAATTTACAGTTCAATAGAAGAAATGGTTTATTTAGCGAGGTAGGATTATACAGTGGCGTGGCAGCAACAGACTGGAGTTGGGCGCCTTTGTTTGTAGACTTTGATAATGATGGATTAAAAGATCTGTTTGTATCAAACGGCATCCCCAAACGGATGAATGATATTGATTACATCAACTTTGTTTCAAACGGAGAAGTACAAAAAAAGATCAGGGAAAATAATTTTGGAGAAAAAGATCTTTCGCTGATAAGTAAATTCCCAGAAATAAAATTGCCAAATAAGTTTTATAAAAATAATGGCAACTTTTCTTTTACGGATGAAGATAACCGCATACAAGGCAATGCTCCAACTTTTTCAAATGGTGCTGTTTATGCAGACTTAGATAACGATGGCGACTTAGATATTGTAACAAACAACATTGATGCGCCTGTTACATTATATGAAAATAAAAATCATCAGGCTAACAAAACATCATCGTTACGAATAATATTAAAAGGTTCAGCGAAAAATATAAATGCTGTCGGCGCAAAGGTTATAGTATATGCAAATAATGAAATAAGAACGTATGATAAATATCCTGTGCATGGATTTATGTCGAGCATGGAAATACCGATAGTAATAGGATTGAAAACGAAAATAGATTCTATATTTTTGATATGGCCGGATAACACTTTCCAACCAATTACTTTACCAAAAGATAGTTCTTCAATAAATATTACTTATAAAAAAGGCCTTCCGGCGTTTGATTATAAAAGATTGACGGAGCATTATAAAAATCCTACAAAGCAAATGGTTGATATCACAAAGGATGTCAATCTTAATTATTTGCACGAAGAAAATCATTTTGTAGAATTTGATCGGGAGCCATTGATACCGCATATGGTTTGCACAGAAGGACCTGCGCTTGCAGTGGCAGACATCAACCATGATGGATTGGAAGATATATTTCTTGGTTCTTCAAGAGATAAAAAAAGCGCTATTTTTTTACAACAGCCTTCAGGAAAGTTTATAAAAAGTGATCAGCCGGTTTTAGATAAGGACAGCATATATGAAAATGTGGATGCCTGTTTTAGTGATGTAAATAATGATGGCAACATTGATCTTGTTGTAGCAAGCGGGGGGAACGAATTCTACGGAACAGATACCCACAATTCACCGCGTGTATATTTAAATGATGGCAAAGCAAATTTTACAAAACTTGATAATGCATTTGGAGATATTGTATTAACAGCATCTTGCGTAATATCTTATGATTTTAATGAAGATGGGTTTCAGGATATGTTTATTGGAGGAAGAGCTGTGCCATGGGCTTATGGACAGATCCCGCAATCATATCTTTTGCAAAATGATAAAACCGGAAAGTTTAAAGATGTTACCGAACAATATGCGCCGGGTTTATCGCATATTGGATTTGTTACACAGGCTTTGTGGTTTGATATTGACAAAGATGGTGACAAAGATCTTTTGCTTTCTCTTGAATGGGGAGGCATTGTTGCCTTTATAAATGATCATGGAAAATTTACAAAAAAAGAATTAACAGATAAAAAAGGCTGGTGGAATTTTATGCTGCCTGTTGATATAAACAATGACGGCAATATTGATCTGATAGTGGGTAATCTTGGATTGAATAGCCGCCTGAAAGCCTCTGACAAAGAACCGGTACGGTTATATTTCAATGACTTTGATGGCAATGGCAAAAAGGAACAGGTACTCACTTATTACCTAAATGGAAAAGAAATTCCTTTTGCAAATATGGCAGAGCTGCAAAAACAAATTCCTGTTCTTAAAAAGAAATTTTTGTATGCAGAAGATTTTGCAAAAGCAACATTAAGCGAATTATTTACAAAGGATAAGCTTGATAATGCTGAAATATTAACGGCGAATTATTTTTCTAATGCCATACTTATAAATAAAGGAAATCTACAGTTTGAAACACATGCATTGCCAATGACAGCGCAGCTTTCGCCTTATAAAAATGCTGTAGTTGTAAATGCCAATGATGATAATTTACCGGATATCCTTTTGTTTGGAAATTATTATGATAACAATATCGAGATGGGAAGATACGATGCAGATTTTGGTACAATACTCATCAATAAAGGGAAGGGAGAATTTAGTTGCGAAACAATAAATGGCTTATCAGTTAAGGGACAGGTTAGGCATATTAACCCAATAAATATTGGTAGGCAACAAGCCTACATTATTGCAAGAAACAGTGATAGCGCAATAGTGATAAAATTTAAATAAAATCAGGCAAATTATAAATAAGACTACTGGCTCCCCTCTCCACTTGTGGAGAGGGGCATGTGGTGAGGTCACATCACGGGATAATAAATTTTGGTAACCCATTTTGTAGTATCAGGCTCTTTTGATCTGTTAATAACCAGGGATTGAAATGGAATTGCGGGAGACATTAAATGATAATCATTCATATACATCTCTATTAGTTTAATTGCTTCATTGGCTGTATGGTCGCCGCCTTTTACTTCCGTTATCAAAATTTTCCCCGGCACCATTGTTTTTAAAAGGAATGTATTATTTGCCGGTATTAATTTATTTACAGGGATAGCGACCATTGTTTTAAACCTTCCACTGTCCTGTGTTACATTCAACATAGGATAATTGGTTTCTGTTGCCCCTTGTTTCAAAATATAATCTTTTAGGTTTTTAATCACGGTATAAATTTCTGATGTGGTTGGATAATTGGTTGAAGAATATCTTGTAGCTATTAAAATAGTGTCTTTTACTTTTTCCTGATCTATTGTTATGCCATATAAGTTTTTTTCATTTGATAAAAACACTTGCATGCTCTGCAACAATTCTTCTATATTATTTTTTATTTGTTTTTGTTGCAGATAATTTGTAAATCTTTTAATTGGGTCAGATGTTGTTTCAGATTGCCCTTTCCACTGTACAGCTACTGAATCACTGTTAATAGGAATGATATTTAAAAGACTATTAATCCGG
>JBKJSX010000158.1:0-11699 GCA_046594375.1 Chitinophagaceae bacterium | reverse complement strand
GAAAGAATGGATACTTGCCAATGCACTTGCAGAAGAACACGAGTTAGAGCAAATTGAAATAGAGGCAAAAGGATTCGTGAGAGAAAGTAAAAAGAATGCATGGGATAAATATAATGCTCCCATAAAAGAACAGGTGAGTAAAACTGTTGAAGTATTGAAAGGCTTATCTCATCAAAATGAGGAGATAAAAAAACTATCGGATGAATTATCTGCCAACAGGGAGCCACAAAGAAAAGATGTGATGAAAGTTTTGGCAACAGCAATTGAACTCACACCCAATGTAAGTTCAGAAATCAAAACTTATTATTCCCAACTCACCCAAGAAAATGCAGAACTTTTCAATAGCCATCTATACAACGAGGGAGTAAAATCAACATTGAATGTTACTGAACTAAAACCCTATTATAAAAATGATGCTCCCACAGTAAATGGATATGAAGTGCTCAACAAATATTTTGATGAGTTGTTTGCTGCCAACAAAAAAGTGGTTGCTTTTGGTGAAGACCTTGGCTATATCGGCGACGTTAACCAAGGCTTTAGTGGCCTGCAAAGAAAATACGGAGATAAGCGGATTTTTGATACAGGGATTAGAGAACTTACCATAATGGGACAGGGAATAGGACTGGCTTTGCGGGGATTACGCCCTATTGCTGAAATTCAATATCTCGATTATTTATTATACGGTTTGCAACCGTTAAGTGACGATGCTGCAACCACCCACTTTAGAACAAAAGGCCAGCAAAGCTGCCCACTGATCGTACGAACAAGAGGCCATCGCCTGGAAGGTATATGGCATAGTGGTTCACCCATGGGAATGGCAATAAATGCTTTGCGTGGAATGTATGTTTGTGTTCCGCGTAACATGGTGCAGGCTGTGGGAATGTACAACACTTTATTGCAGGGGAATGATCCCGGAATAATTGTTGAGTGCCTTAATGGTTACCGCTTAAAAGAAAAATTGCCAGCTAATTTAATTGCATTTACTGTTCCTCTCGGCATTCCGGAAATTATTAAAGATGGAACTGATATTACCATGGTTACATATGGTTCTACTGCACGTATTGTTCAGGAGGCTGCTGAAAGTTTGGACAAATTAAAAATAAGTTGTGAGATAATTGATGTGCAAACTTTATTGCCGTTTGATATAGATCATACCATTCTTGCATCGTTAAAAAAGACAAACCGCATTGTATTTATTGATGAAGATGTGCCCGGAGGCGCAACTGCATTTATGTTTAATAAAGTGATGGAAGAGCAAGGTGGTTATAAATACCTTGATGTTTCTCCCAGAACAATAACTGCAAAAGCTCACAGACCATCTTACGGCACTGATGGCGATTATTTTAGCAAACCCAATGTAGAAGATGTTATCAGGGTTGCGAAGGAAATGATGGCGGAGTAAAGCCCCCACTAAATCTCCCCCCTTGGGGGAGACTTGCTGACGCACATAGCCCTGCTTACATTTTATTTATACCTTCGATCATTGGAAATTATTCTTTATTAAAATAAAAAAATTCTGTTTAGAGAATAGCGGCATGAATTTAATATTATATCAAATAGATGCATTTACAGATAAACTTTTCAAAGGTAATCCTGCAGCAGTAATCCCGTTAGATCATTGGATTGATGAACAACTGATGCAAAATATTGCAATGGAAAATAACCTTGCAGAGACAGCATTCATTTGCCCATCTATGAGTGAAGATGCTGATTTCGACATTCGATGGTTCACGCCTCTTTATGAAATTGATCTTTGTGGTCATGCAACATTGGCATCGGCTTATGTTCTTTTTAATATCTTGGAATTTCACAAGGACGAAATTAGTTTGAGTTGCAAAAGCGGCATATTAAAAGTTAAAAAAGAAGGTGATTTTATCTGGATGGATTTCCCATCATGGAAGCCCGAAAGATTTAATGATTATCCCCAGGAATTGCAGCAGGCATTAGGCGAAGCAGAAGTAGTTGGAGTTTATAAACACAGGGATCTTCTTGTAGAATTGATGAATGAAGAGGCGGTAAAAAAATGTGATCCCGATTTTGCACTAATAAATAAAACAGGATATAAAGTTATCATCACAGCTCCCGGAAAAGAGGTTGATTTTGTTTCCCGATTTTTTGCGCCAACTGTTGGTGTAAATGAAGATCCCGTTACGGGTTCTGCGCATTCGCAACTCATTCCATTTTGGGCTGATAAATTAGGAAAAGAAAAATTATCTGCACAACAATTATCACATCGCGGCGGTGTACTTAAGTGTGAACAAAAAGGAGACCGTGTAATGATGGGGGGCAATTGTGTGTTTTACATGAAAGGAGAAATAGAAATTTAATGCTTACACCATCTGAACAAAAATTTATAAGAGATTGGGAATTTCAAAAAGAAGGACCTAAATGGAAATACTACCTGCAATATATTATTGCCTGGACAAGTGTAATATTCCTCTCACTTTTCTTTTTAATAAAATTAATAATTCCAGACAGGAACATGGGCGGGTGGACAAGTTTTTTAATAGTTGCTTTTGTAGCTCTTGCCCTGGCAATAGTAATCACACACCTCGTATATAAAACCAACGAAAAAAAACTGCAAGAGATTTTGCGAAGAGAAAAATGATTTGAATTAGCTCTTTGTCGGAGATCGCATCTGTTATGTAAGCGAACTATTACGGCCTGAGAAAATATGTTAATAGAGTTTTAGCAGAGATCCTCTGCGAAAACTCAGCTTCTCTTGTTCTCCGCAGTAAATTTTTCTTATGCTTTATTTTTTATATCCCCGATAATTTTTTCTGCATGTTCTCTTGAGTTCTCGATGAAGAGCCTGTGAGTGTTCATGCCCCCACAGATAACGCCTGCTAAATATATTCCTGCAATGTTTGTTTCGTAAGTTTCCTCATTGTAAGTTGGTTTGCAAACCGCATCATCCGAAAGTTGGATGCCAAGTTTACGAAGAAAAGAAAGATTGGGCTGATAGCCCGTCATCGCAAGCACCCAATCATTTTCAATTGTTACCAAACCTTCCGGTGTATGTATGTCAACTTCGTTTTCTCTTATGGCTGCAATAGTGGAATTAAAATATGCTTTTATTGAGCCTTCTTTAATCCTGTTCTCAACATCAGGCTTCACCCAATATTTTACACGGTCACTTAGCTTTTCATTTCTTATCACCATTGTAACTGTTGCGCCTTTACGCCATGTCTCCAAAGCTGCATCCACTGCGGAGTTTGCCGCACCAACTACCAATACTTTTTGAAAAGCATAAAAGTGCGGATCATTATAATAGTGTTTTACTTTCTTTAACTCTTCGCCTTTTACATTTAGTAAATAAGGGATATCATAAAACCCGGTGCATACAATAATATTGTCAGCCTCGTATTGTTGCTTGATAGTTGTAACAATAAAATGTTCTTCTTTTTTTACCTCTATTACTTCTTCAAAAAGTTTTGACTGCAGCCCGCCGGAAATGGCCACCCTGCGATAATATTCAAGGCCTTCATTTCTTGTAGGTTTTGCATTATTGCTAACGAAAGGGATGCCGCCAATTTCCAATCGTTCACTCGTACTAAAGAAGGCCATGTTAACCGGGTAGTTGTACAAAGAATTTACCAATGTTCCTTTTTCAATTATCAAATAGGAGAGTCCTGCTTTCTTTGCTTCCAATCCGCAAGCAAGCCCGATGGGACCTGCGCCGATGATGATGATGTCGTAAATATTTTCGCCCATTGCAGCGAAGATATTTATAAAATATTTTTAATAAAGTAAAGAAGTATAAATGAATTGAAAATACACTGAAGATTTTATGGGTTCTAATTCCATTCAAGAAATTTCGCAGTTTGTATTTTAATGAGTTTTGGAGGCACATTGTTTAATTGTTCACCATTTAAAACCATTTCGTATTTTTTTAAATACGCTTCAGCCATAAGTCTTGAATTAAAAATATCTCTTGCATATTCATGGCATGTAAGCCTTGAATAGTGATCGACATTTTGTACTTCTTCCGTCAGTCTATCTTTGCTGTTGGATAAAAAACCAACTTCCTTATTTATAATTTCAGGCAGAGAGCCATAGGGTGTTCCAAAAACAGGACAACCGAAATACAAACTTTCGGTTAATGCAATTCCAAAAGGTTCACTCCATTTCACCGGGAAAATCAATCCCTTTGCCCCTTGCAGTAACCGGTTCTTTTCTTCACCACCGACCATTCCATAAAATTTTACTCTGGTGCTTATTGTAAAACGAAATCCCATATTTAGGTTTAACCTTGTGCCGCCTAATACTTTTAATTTTTCTTGCTTTGTTGCATTAATAACATCAATAGCTCCCTTTACATTTTTTAACCGCCATGCAGCATCACCAAGAAAATGAAAATAATTTCTTTTATTATTTAGATCAGGCTTGCCATAATCGTCCCAATCCATTCCATTATAAACAAAAGATATTGAACCAAATCTTGCCGCATGATCTCCTGAAACAAAAACGGTATTTATATCAAATTCCCTATGGTCATTAACATTGCCCTGAATAGTAACGATGTAAGGTTTATCAATCGACTCTGAGTTTTTAGAAAGAAAGTGAATGATATCTATTGATGGCGGAATTTGCTCCCGCAAAGTCTTTTCTTTATCGTAAAATATGATAGGGGCAAAATCACATGAAGACCCTTTATTAACAAGATAGGTTACATGATGACCCATTTTTGTAAGATCTTTGCCCAGGTACCATATCGCTCTTTCTGTTCCTCCATATTTTAGCGCAGGTATCACACCATTGTATTCGATCAGGATGTTCATAAATTAATTTACCTCGTGCTTTTTATAAAACGTAAGCTCACAATAATATCAAAATAAAAGTGGGATATTAATTATTTTTTTTATTTTGTTAGGAGTGGATGAGGTTTAATAAGAAAGTTTATATTCACTATACAATGTTCTGCATTGTTTATTACGAATGTTTTTTAAAGTTGATTTATTGCTGCTTACTACTACACCGCACGAAAAATATTTCGAAAACAAGCGAAATTAATAAAACCACTAAACTAATAAACGGATAAACTAATAAACCAACTGTAGATGATCCATCAAAATCCATTAACGCTTGTAACACCTGTCAAGAACGGTGGGCATGATACTCTTGATGCCTTGTTAATGAAAATAAGGAAGGATATTTTAAATGGAGTGCCGCAGTCTTTTGAAGAACTAAACACCATTCATTATGCAAGATGGATATTGCTGGAACCTAAAGATGCAGATGGAAAACCACAAACAGATGTTGGTGTAAGGTTGGTATTCTCTTCGGATTTTGATGGAGATGAAAATACTCACTTAACTGATCTCTCAACAAAGTGTGCGCAATTTATTGATGAAATGTATTCGCATTGCGAAGGCTATCCTGCAATAAATAAAAGAACACCTGAGAGCAGGAAAAATTATCTCTCACAATGGATCGTAAAAGAGTCTGCATTTTTTGCAGGTGCGCCGGGAAGAACATTGCCACAAATAAGACAGGAAAACGAATTAAGAAATCATATCTGGAATTTTATCAGAACAGGTAACTGGAACAACAAATCTGAAAACGAAATTCACAATGCCATCAAAGAAAATGTATTGGCAAAAAAAGATTTTGAATGGGCAAAACAATCTACTGAAATACCAAAAATAAAATGGTTTGGGATGATCTTACTTGGTCTCATTTTATTGATCCTTTTACCTTTTATAATTATCTGGGTGCTTATCATCCATTTCTTTTTAGAGCCCGGAGATAAGCCACTGGGGCTTACTCCCAGCCAGGTAGATGGAGTACATATAAAAAAACTTGAGGAATATGAAGACCTTGCAAATCAAAACCAATTTACGCAAGTGTTGATAATGAAACCCGGTAAAATGCGGCTGCTTACTTTAAAAGGCTTGATGTTATTTGCAAAAGCGCTGATAAATTTTTTATTTGTTAATGGTAAACTCATGGATATACCTACCATACATTTTGCACGCTGGGTAATGATAGATGATCAAAAGCGCATGCTCTTCTTCAGTAATTTTGATGGGAGCTGGCAGCAATACCTTGGCGATTTTATTGATAAATCAGGATGGGGATTAACAGGCATTTGGAGCAACACGCAAAAATTTCCGAGAACAAAATTTTTGTTTGCCGGCGGTGCTTATGATGAAGAACATTTTTTAGCATGGAGCCGCTACTTCCAGGTACCAACAGCAGTTTGGTATTGCGCCTATCCACATCTCTCTATAAAAAATGTTATCAATAACACTTACATAAGAAATGAGTTATTCAGAGACCTTACTGAGAAGCAGGCCCAACAATTTTTAAAAAGATTTTAAATAAATTATATGGAATTAGAATTAGGAGATATACAAGGCTATGTGGTACGCGGTTATAAATATATGATGTACTCCCGGTATGTAATGCTTACCATTACTGACCCCGCAGCCGCAAAAAAATTCCTGAAAACAAATGTTGCAGATGTAACGCATGTAAACCATCACCCAACAACGCACTGTTTAAATTTTGCCTTTACCTCGCCTGGCTTAAAAGCATTGGGATTGAAACAGGAAAACATCGACAATTTTAACCGTGAATTTCGTGAAGGTATAACAACTGATCACAGGCAAAGAATACTTGGCGATATTGACAGCAGCGCTCCGGAAAATTGGCGTTGGGGCGGGCCGAAAAATGATGAAGTACATATTTTGCTCATGGCCTTTGGTGTAAATAAAGACTTTGCTTTAAATTATGCAGACCAATTAAAGCAACAATATCTTATTTCAGGATTAAAAGAAGTTTTTGTGATAGACGGGCAAACATTGCCATACAATAAAGAGCACTTTGGTTTTCGTGACGGCATTTCACAACCAATTATACAAGGAAGCGGAAAGGAAGGACCTTTGGAGCATCATATTAAAGCAGGAGAATTTTTAATGGGATATAAAAATGAATACAATGTTTATTCTGATACACCGGTGCTTGTAGAAATGCAGGGTGAAGAAACCCTTCTTCCACTGGATGCATCTGGTACAGGCAAAAGAGATCTTGGACGTAACGGCTCTTACATGGTGCTTCGCCAGTTGCAACAGGATGTTGATGGGTACTGGAATTTTCTTAATGACAAAACAAAAAATGAAGACGGAACTATAAATGCAGAAGCAAGTACAAAGCTTGCAGCTCAAATGATGGGACGTTGGCCGAGCGGTGCACCAATTGTAAAATTTCCTGATAAAGATCCCGGGGGCATAAGTGATGAAGGTGATTTTCTTTACATGGATCATGATAAAGATGGATCAAAATGCCCGTTTGGGTCACACTTGCGCAGAACCAATCCAAGAGATAATTTTGAAGATAATAAAGTAAAAGAATCTTTGAGGCTTACCCGTCGCCACCGCATAATGCGCAGGGCAAGGTTGTATGGCGATCCATATGTTGGTTCGGCACTCAATCATTCTCCTGATGGCGAAGTAGGGTTGGTGTTTACCTGTTTTAATGCAGATATATCACGGCAGTTTGAATTCATTCAGTACACATGGGCAAATTATCCAAAATTTAAACAGCTATACAACGATCCTGATCCTATCTGCGGTGTAAGAGAGAATCCTGTGAAGGGAACAGAACAAAATTTTACTATCCCCGGTTCACCTGTAAATAAATATATCACCGGCCTTAAAAAATTTGTGCATACAAAAGGTGGAGCGTATTTCTTTTTTCCTTCCATAACCACAATTAATTATTTAACTACTATTTAGCCCCCTATCCCCCGAAGGGGGAACTTAGATTGTTAGTTTGATTGTATTTATATTTTCTTTTATAAAATTTCTTACTACTTATTTTAGAGTAATACTTTCACTCCTTCCTTTCCGGAAGGGGCTTTAGTGTGAACTTGCATTAAAAAAAAATTTGTGGGGATGGGCTTTCTTTCCGCGATGGGCTTTTCAGGCGGCAATTTCTCTTAGTGCATTTGTAAATTCACGCATCTCCTCAATGGTTCCCATAGTTACCCTACACCATTTACCACCATAATGTTCACGAAACTGAACCTGTATGTTTTTACTTTTCATTACCTGTGAAAATTTGTCGGCGATCTTATCAATATTGAACAAAATAAAATTGGTAGAAGAAGTAATGTAGTCTAAGTCTAATTTCTGAAATGTGTCAAAGCAAATTTGCTTTGCAGTATTTGTTTTTTCAATGCAGTCCTGCACAAATGCCTGGTCGATTATAGAAGCCATAGCAGCGGCTGCTGATACGGCGCTTACACTTCCATCAGGCCACGGTTGGTAACTGCTTAACGATTTAATTGTCTGTGGATGTGCAATTGCATAGCCTATTCTTGCACCTGCAAGTCCATAAACTTTCGAAAATGTTTTAGCAACAATAATATTTGGATTCTTTATCGCAATAGGTGCAAGTGTTTTTAGTTTTGCATATTCAGCATAGGCCTCATCAATAAAAACCATGGTATGTTTAGCAGCAGTCAGAGCAAACTGCTCAACATCTGTTACATCAAGCACAGTTCCGGTTGGATTATTTGGATTGCAGATATAGATCATTCGTGTATCTGAAGTAATTGGGCCAAATAATTTTTCCATATCCATTTTCCCGTTTCTTGGCAAAGGATTTCTTTTAAAATTCAATCCAAAAGCTGAGGCCTGGTTATTCCAGACTTTATATGAAGGTTCAGTTGTTATAACATTGCCTTTTATTTTTGATACATGCAAACAGGTTAACCCAATTATCTCTGAAGAGCCGGCGCCTAATAAAATATTTTCTTCTCCTACGTTCCAATGTGAAGCAATTGATCTCTTTAATACAGGGATCAGGTCATCAGGGTAACGGTTAGAGGTAAGATAATTTTCCAGTATTGCCTTTCTTGCCATAGGCGATGGTCCGTAAGCATTTTCATTACTGTTTAGCAAGATCGTATTTGCCGGTGAGTAGGATATTTTTTGATCACGAAATGATTTAGGATCTTTTGCAAAGAGGGTTGGGGTAAGCCCTAACCCCGCCAAAGCAAGTGAGCTTTGCTTAAGCCATAAACGACGATCAATAAAATTTTTCATAACGCATGTTTTATTTATAAAAGTTATGAAACTTATTGGGAAGTGAGAAAAATAAAATTATTCGGGGTTGTAATTTTTTTAAAAGTTTATGGAGAAGTGAAAAAGATTTGAAATGAAAGAAACAAAGTCCACCTTATTGCAGTCTGTTTTACATCGCCAACGTTGGTGTGTTGCTACTAGTGGGAAATTGATGCCCGGTACTTTTGCCTATTTTTACAGATTATTCAATTAATTCATCATGGTTAAAATCGGAGAATATAATACACTTAAAGTATTGCGTGCAGTGGATTTTGGCGTTTACCTTGATGATGGAGCGGAAGGAATTTTGTTGCCGAAACGTTTTATGCCCGAAGGATTGAATGTAGATGATGAGATAAAAGTTTTTGTTTACCACGACTCTGAAGGAAGGCCCATCGCAACCACGCAGCAACCTAAAGGAGTGGTAGGTGAAATAGTGAAAATGAAAGCGCTAACGGTAACCAACCTTGGTGCCTTTCTCGACTGGGGTTTGATGAAAGATATATTTGTTCCCAAAAGCAAGCAGCAAAATTTTATGCGTGAAGGTGGCGATTACCTGGTTAAGATTTATATTGATGAGCAAACAGGAAGGGTTGCTGCTACAGAAAAATTAGAATCTTTTCTTAGCAATGAGAAGTTGACTGTAAAAGAAATGGATGAAGTAGATCTTATAGTTTACAGGCGAACTGACATTGGTTATGTGGTCATCATCAATAATGTGCATACGGGTGTTTTGCACTTTAACGAAATTTACCGCAACATTTCAGTGGGCGATAAAATGAAGGGCTTTATTAAAACCATCAGGCCCGAAAATAAAATAGATGTTGTAATAGGCCAAGCCGGTTATAAACGTGTGGAAGGAGAATCTGAAAAGATCCTGAGGTTGTTAAATGAGAATAATGGATACCTGCCTTACCACGATAAATCAAACCCCGAAGAGGTGTATGCATTTTTTGGGATGAGTAAAAAATCTTTTAAAATGGCCACCGGCGCTTTATACAAACAGAAGAAAATAGAATTTACAAAAACGGGTATTAAATTGTTAGAAGAATAAGAAATTATTCTTCACCCGTCACCGTAGGCACATTCATTAAACTTCCATAGAATAAAGCATTTAAAAATAATTTATTGGTACCATACCAGGTGCCACGAAAATTGGGATTGTCGCTGAACAGGATTACTCTTCCTCTACCTTCAGCACCTACTAAAATAGCAGCTGAATTTTTTACTTTCTTTAATGTAGTTGGATGAATGTAACCACCGATCAACGGGTCATTTCCGTATTGTGCAACGGTGCTGTAGGGGTTTTGACTCGGCACTAAAAAGGTTAATCCATTGCGATACCAGGATACGGTACGATTGGTAAATCCAAAACCTATGGGGTGGGTTGTATCCACATCCACTTTAAAGATAGAACCACCCATGGCTTTAGCACCTTCAATGTATTCTGCATTATCAAAATGCTGTCTTAAAGGTGTTAACTTACTTGTGTCAACAGTTAATAATTTTTCTTTGGTAAAGCCGTTTTTGATGGCCCATTCACTGCCTGTTTTAATGGTGATCAATGTGCCGCCGTTTTGCACCCATGCTTTTATTTTATCCGAAAGCGGTTTGTCTATTAACGTATAATCGCCGCTAACCATAATAAGGGTATTGTAGCGGTTCAAATTAGCACGGACCAGGTTCAATATATCAATTTTGCTGATAGGCATTTGCAACCGTTGATCCAGCAGGTGCCAGATTTCACCGGCTTCAGCGCCAGCCACACCTGTGCCAATGATCAAGGCGGCTTCTGGAATTTTTAATGAACGGATATTATTACTACCCATATCAATACCGCCGGAACTAAAACCGGTATTGACTGAGTAAATACTTATGCCCGTTGATCTTGCGGCAGCAACCACCAACTGGTAAATTGAGTCCGGGGTAATACGCTGCAGATTTACCGGCAATACAATACTGCCATATCCAAATGATTTAGGTTGCTGGTTGATCAAAGCAGTAAAGGGCCTAAATGTAGCCTGTACTATTGCACCACCTTTCTGTAATTGATAGATCGCTTTGTGTACATTGTAATCAGTTGCTTCCAGCACATAAGCGTAATTAGTTTTTGTAACGGTTGGTGTTGCTGCGGCAATGGAAGTAATGCGGTTGGTTTTACTCAAAACGGTTTTTGTTTCTGCATAAGGCAGGTTATATGCATGCACCAAACTCCATGCAGAGGCATCATAAAAAGAACTGTCCCTGTAAGTAATGGCTTTTTCAAATACGGAACGAACCATGATGTAATTATCCTGCGATGTTGGAACAAAATAGGTTTTGCCTGCTTCAAAAGTTTTACCATCTGCAGTAGTATTATTGTTTACGGCATATACTTCTATTTCATGCAGCAGCAGCATAT
The DNA here is from genome assembly GCA_046594375.1 of Chitinophagaceae bacterium. Classification (GTDB taxonomy): domain Bacteria; phylum Bacteroidota; class Bacteroidia; order Chitinophagales; family Chitinophagaceae; genus Ginsengibacter. Next base: position 227 of record JBKJSX010000158.1, on the reverse strand, counting down.
CTACAAATGCTTTTGTTCGGGTGGCATCTTTGCTGTCGCCAAATACATATCCCTTAGTAGGAGAGGCGGCAGCTTGTGCCTGAGCCACCCTGTAAAATTCTTTCCGCATCTTAAGCAACTGTGCTTTTTCGGCTAAGGATGCCCGTATGGTAGTGAGTGATGCGGTAAACTGGTTGCGGATAGTGAATGCAAAAGTGATGGGAATGGTATTGGTTTCCTGCACATGA
>JBKJSX010000255.1:0-4286 GCA_046594375.1 Chitinophagaceae bacterium | reverse complement strand
GGGTGTGGTATGATTGAAGGATTTTTGAAAAGTAAGTTGGGCTGATCATTATATTAGTTCCGTATTAACCCTCTCTCCAAAATAAGCGTACTCATTGGATAACCTTTTTGTAGTCATCTAAATAGAACGTATTGCATAATTTAGATTACAGCATAATTACCTGCGGCAAAAAAATTTAGAAGACATACTTTATTACATTTGTAAAAACTGCATTATGCGTTCATTCGTTGCCATTCTTATAATAATTTCGATATTTTCTTTTAAAACTAACTCCAAAAAAAATGCAGACACTATTGTTTACAATGGTATTGTATACACAGTAGATAAAAAGTTTTCTTCAGCCCAGGCCTTTGTGGTAACTGATGGAAAAATAATTGAGGTTGGCACAACAGATGCTATTTTAAAAAATTATTCAGCAAAAGAAATGATCGATGCAAAAGGTCGGGCAGTCTATCCCGGCTTTATTGATGCACATGCACATTTTGTAGGCTACGGGCAATCGCTTTTTCAGGTAGATCTTTATAGGAGCAGCAGTTGGGAAGAAGTTGTAGAGAAGGTGAAAAAGTTTGCTGCAGAACACCCAAACGAAATATGGATAAGAGGCAGAGGCTGGGACCAAAATAAATTTCCCGGCAAAGCTTTTCCTACCAATCAAAAATTAAATGAATTGTTTCCGGCAAAAGCTGTGTATTTAACAAGAGTAGATGGACACGCAGCGATAGCCAATCAAAAGGCCATGGATATTGCCGGAGTAAAGCCCGGGCAAACCCTCGTTGGCGGAGAGGTAGAAACAAAAAATGGAAAACTCACAGGGATATTGGTGGATAATGCAACAGATCTTGTTTCGTCATTTATACCGGGCGCAACAAAAGAAGATTATATTAAATGGCTAACAACTGCAGAAAAAAATTGTTTTGCTGTCGGGCTAACAACTATCACTGATTGCGGATTGATGTACACAGATGTTGAGGGAATTGATCTTATGCAAAAAGCAGGGATGCTGAACATACGTTTGTATGTAATGCTAAGCGATGATCCTGCTAACTTTTCACATTACTTAAAGAGAGGTCCATACAAAACAGATAAACTATTTGTAAAAGGTTTTAAGTTTTATGCAGATGGTGCTCTTGGCAGTCGGGGCGCATGTTTGCTGCAACCGTATAGCGACAGGAAAGATTGGTATGGCTTTTTTCTCAGCAATAAAAATCATTACGACAGTATGGCGAAAATATTAGCCAACACAGATTTCCAGATGTGTACACATGCCATTGGTGATTCAGGAAATCGTGAAATATTAAATGTTTACAACCGTGCCTTAAAAGGTAAGAATGATAAACGCTGGAGAATTGAACATGCACAGGTGATCAACCAAAATGATTTTAATTTATTCGGGAAGGCAAACATTATTCCTTCAGTACAACCAACACACGCAACAAGCGATATGTACTGGGCTGCGGAAAGATTGGGAACACAAAGAGTAAAGGGCGCTTATGCATTTAAACAATTGCTGCAACAAAATGGCTGGATACCTTTAGGAACGGACTTTCCGGTGGAAGATATCAGTCCATTTAAAACTTTTCTTGCATCAGTGTTTCGCCGGGATGCAAAAGAATTTCCTGCAAATGGTTTTCAAACAGAGAACGCATTAACAAGACAAGAAACGATCAGAGGTATGACGATCTGGGCAGCCAAAGCAGATTTTCTTGAAAAAGAAGTTGGCAGTATTGAAGCCGGCAAAAAAGCAGATTTTGTTATTCTTGATAAAGACCTCATGAAGGTTGCGGAAAAAGATATTTTAAATACAAAAGTTATAATGACTTTTATTGGCGGTAAAAAAGTGTATGGGGAATAAATTTAAAATTTTAAAAAAATTATAATGCGAAAACTATCTTTTTTCTTTTTCTCTTTTTTAATTTTAAACATTTGCGTTGCACAAAAAAGTAACGGGCTTATCAAGGTAACTGATATGCTTAAAATAAAAACTGCATCCTCCGTAACATTATCCAACGATGGAAGCAAAGCTGCATTCACAGTAACTTCCATTGAACCTGATGATACTAAAACCGATTACCGGTATATATCCCAGGTGTACATGATAAACACAGATGGAACATCTTTAAAACAATTAACTTCTTCAAAAGATGGATCATCACAACCTGCATGGGGGCCTGACGGAAAACAGTTGGCTTTTGTAAGAGCAGTTGATACAAAACCACAAATTTTTATCTTGCCAATGGAAGGCGGCGAAGCCATGCAATTTACACACAACAAGTATGGCGCATCAAATCCTAAATGGAGCCCTGATGGAAAACAAATACTTTTTGCTTCGGCAATTTCTTTGTCTGATATTTTAAAAGATTCCATTCTTAATCCAACACATGCAATTCCCATCTGGTCAGTTGAGAAGCCCGGCTTTAATAAAAATGAGAATTTAAAATTTTCAACGGCAAAACCAAACCCCGATGGAAATATGGAAGAGGTAAGAGCATACCTCGCAAAAGATGAAGTAGATAAAAAAGCAAGGGTGCTTAACAAATTAAATTTTCAGGATGAAATGAATGTTTCATCAGAAACCAATTTTACACAATTTTATATTACTGATGTAAAAGATAGTACTAAATCAAAATTGATAACGAAAGGTTTTTACCGCTATAATAATATTGACTTTAGTCCTGACGGGAAAAGTCTGATTATTTCAGGTTACGTTGATTCTTTAGTAAGTCCTGATCGTGCTTTAGAGAACCAAGTTTTTACGGCTAATCCTGATGGCAGCAACCTAAAACTGTTATTAGGTAAGCCTAACAGGAATTACAATAATGCTAAATTATCACCATCAGGAAAGTGGCTTGCTTTTATTTATGGTACTACAAGTTTTGTGGAGGTGCCACAACTTGCCCTCTTAAATATGAACGGCGCTTCAAAAGACATTATCACTATTCCGTTCGACAGGAACACAAATAATATCATATGGAGCAATGATGAAAAGTATATTTATTTTTCTGCGCAAAGCAATGGCGGGCAGCCATTGTACAGGGTTAATATGGATACAAAAACTGTCGAAGAACTTTCTGATTATAACTCAGGTATTTTAAGTTTTGATGTAAGGGCAAATAAAATTGTATTCGCAAAGACCCAGATAAGCGATCCATCAGAATTATATATTGCTGATGCCTCAATGAAAAATATAAAACAGGTAAGCAATTTTAATGATTGGGTTAAAGAAAAAAAATTATCGATGCCCGAGAAGAAAACTTTTGTGAATGAGAAGGGAATGACAATTGAATATTGGGTGATGAAGCCTAGCAATTATTCATCGGGAAAAAAATATCCTTTGCTGTTAAATATCCATGGGGGTCCGTCAGCTATGTGGGGACCGGGAGAAGCGAGTATGTGGCACGAGTTCCAGTTTTTTTGCAGCAAAGGTTATGGCGTTGTGTATTGCAACCCGAGAGGCTCAGGCGGTTATGGTAAAAACTTTCTTCGCGGAAACCTAAATGATTGGGGAACGGGCCCAACAAATGATGTATTAACAGCATTGGATAAAACTGTTGCCGAAGGGTGGGCAGATACTTCCAAACTTGTTGTAACCGGCGGCTCGTATGCAGGCTATCTGGTGGCATGGATAATTGCACACGATCACAGGTTTAAAGCAGCATGTTCACAACGCGGGGTGTATGATCTTGCCACTTTTTTTGGTGAAGGAAATGCATGGCGATTAGTGCCCAATTATTTTGGCGGCTATCCCTGGGAGCCGGAAGTGAATGCAACGTTGGTAAGAGAATCACCCATCACTTATGTAAAAAATATTACTACGCCTTATATTATTTTTCATGGAGAGAATGACAGGCGTACAGGTTTTGTGCAGGGAGAAATGATGTACCGGAGCTTAAAAGTTTTAGGAAGGCCTGTGGAATATGTCCGTCACCCGGGAGCAACACATGAATTAACACGAAGCGGTGATAATCGCCAGCGCATTGACCAAATGCTGCGGACGTATGAATTTTTTGAAAGGTATTTGAACAAATAATCAATACAACTCTTCTTATTATTTTAATGTGATTAGAAAAAAAATAACGTGAAATTTTTGTTTGTTTTTTTTTGCAATGCACAAAACAATGATACAATTCAATTTATAAAATCTGTTTCATTTGATTGGAACATGATAACTGCAGTGCCAAAAAAAGCCGTTAAGAGAAGACAATTTTTTACTTCAACGACATCGACTTTAGATAATTTAGAAATGCATATCACAACGCTAAAGCCCGGCCAAATGGGACATCCTCCTC
>JBKJSX010000232.1:0-26493 GCA_046594375.1 Chitinophagaceae bacterium | reverse complement strand
TATCGATCTTATTGATGAAAGTGCTGCCAAGCTTAAGCTTGAGATGAACTCCATGCCGGAAGAACTTGATAAATTAGAAAGGGCCATTCGTCAATTAGAGATAGAAAGAGAAGCAATCAAAAGAGAAAAAGATGAAGTGAAACTTAAGCAGTTGAACACTGAGATCGCTAATCTTACAGTTGAACGTGACACATTTAAAGCCAAATGGACACAGGAAAAAGATATCGTAGAAAAAGTGCAGAATGCTAAGGCAGAAATCGAAAATCTAAAAGCTGCCGCTGAAAAAGCCGAGAGAGAAGGGGATTATGGCAGGGTTGCAGAAATCCGCTATGGCAAATTACAGGAGCAGGAAAAAATTATTGTTGAGTTTACTAAAGAATTAGATGATATAAGTGAAAGAAGATTATTGAAAGAAGAAGTGGATGCAGAAGATATTGCTGAAAGCGTTGCCAAAGCCACCGGCATCCCTGTAAATAAAATGCTGCAGAGTGAAAAAGAAAAATTGTTGAGTCTTGAGGAAGAATTGCATAAACGTGTGGTGGGACAGGATGAAGCCATAGAAGCAGTAGCTGATGCCATACGCAGGAGCAGGGCGGGTTTGCAGGATCCTAAAAAACCAATAGGCTCATTTATTTTTTTAGGTACTACAGGTGTTGGTAAAACTGAATTGGCAAAAGCCTTAGCTGATTATTTGTTTGATGATGACAGTATGATGACCAGAATTGATATGAGTGAGTACCAGGAAAAACATACCGTGAGCAGGTTAATTGGTGCGCCTCCCGGATACGTAGGATATGATGAAGGTGGACAGTTAACTGAGGCTGTGCGCCGCAAACCTTACAGTGTTGTTTTGCTGGATGAAATTGAAAAAGCACATCCTGATGTTTTTAATATATTATTGCAGGTATTAGATGATGGAAGACTTACAGATAATAAAGGCCGTATCGTAAACTTTAAGAACACCATCATCATCATGACGAGCAATATTGGCAGTCATATAATACAGGCAAATTTTGAAGATGTAACTGAAGAAAATAAAGAACAGGTGGTTGATAACACAAGGCGTGAGGTAATGGAGCTTTTAAAACAAACCATTCGCCCTGAATTACTGAACAGGATAGATGAGATTATCATGTTTCAGCCATTGATGAAAAAAGAAATAAAGAACATTATTAAGATACAGCTGGAAGGATTGAGAACAACACTTTTAAAAAATGATGTAGATCTTCAGTTTAGTGATTATGCTTTAGACTATCTTGCGGAAAATGGTTTTGATCCACAATTTGGTGCAAGACCATTAAAACGATTGATACAAAAGGAGATCATCAACCAGCTTAGTAAAAAATTGCTGGGTGGCACGATTGATAAATCACAGCCGGTTTTGGTAGATGTATTTGACGGTACAGTTGTATTTAGAAATGAAACGCCTGCAATAGCAGACAAAAAAAAGAAAGAAAAAACAATTTAAAAAAAGGAGAAACATTATGGCAATGAAAGCCAAAGAAGTAGTAGAAATAATTCCACCTAAAAAAATATTTGTTGGCAATCCCCATGCACCCATAACATTGATGGAATTTGGTGAATATGAAAATGAAGATTGTGCAAAAGCAAATGAAATAGTAAAAAAATTGATGGAAGAATTTGGCGATAAATTAAAATTTAATTTTCGGCATTTTCCGCTAACACAAATTCACCAGCGATCCATGAAGGCAGGCGAGGCTTCAGTGGCAGCAGCACAGGATGGAAAATTTTGGGAGATGCATAACCTCCTTTTTAAAAACAGAAGATCATTAGGAACAATAAGTTTAAAATTATATTCAAAAGAAGCCGGCGTAAATAATAAAGCTTTTTTAAACCAAATGGTTGACGGAACGTTTGGCTGGCAGGTAAGAGGCGACCTGATGGAAGGCATGAAAAAAGGAATAAAAAAAGTACCTGCATTTTTTATTAATGATGAAGCATACTCTGGTAAACCAACTTTTGAAGAGTTGAAAAAAGCAATTACAGCAGCGCTTAAAAAAATAAAAAGAAAATCGCCGGTTAAACAAAGAGCATAAATATTTGCTTACCCACTCTACGCAACAAAAACAATTTGTTCCTCCGTAAGTAATGGTAAATTTTTAAACCGCAGAATGATATTTGCAACTGTTGCCACATCCTTCTGGCAATACAATGCAATGCGCTGGAGATCCTTTTCAGTCCAGTACACCTCTCCTACTTTGCTGCCATCAATATCATCTTTGGGTGATGGAACACCAAGCGTGGCCGCCAGTAATTTTAAAGAAGTATAATGTTTATAATCGCCAAAGCGCCATAGGTGCAGCGTATCAAGCACAGGCACATCCCAGGGCTTCATCGCCTGGAAATTAAAACAATCAGGGATAGAAATATTATTCACTAAAATTCTTCTGCATAAAAACGGGATGTCAAACTCTTTAATGTTGTGTCCTGTAAAACACCAATTATTTTTCGCCTGCAGTTGACAAACCGTATCAATAAATTTTTCTAATATCTCTTTTTCATTTTCTGAGTAAATAGATTTTATGCGAAGTTGTTGTTTTCCATTCTCAGTTTTTAGATATCCGAAACTTATGCAAACTACTTTTGCAAACTCCGCCATTATACCGGCACGCTTTGGATAATATTCTTCGGCAGTTGTATTATCGGGTAGAGCTTTATTAATTTTTTCTGTCCACAATTCTTTCCATTCATCTGTGAGTAATTCATAACTCTCACTAAGGCTTACTGTTTCTATATCAATAAAAAAAAGATTTTCTACACCAATGTTTTGCATAAGCTTAGATGGTTATGGGCAAACCAATTTACAACAATAAAGTCTGTTAGCATACATGCCACTTAATTGCATCACGCAATATGTATTAATAATATATCCTGAACGTTGGGTAAGTGATGGTATGTAATTAGGTTTTCTTAACCCTCACGGCATTAGGGCCTTTTTGCCCCATCTCAACTTCAAAAGTAACTTTATCAGTTTCTTTTAGCGGACCATCCAATGCATTTATATGAACGAAGATACTTTCCTGCGTTTGGGAATCTTTTATAAAACCATACCCTTTTGAATCATTGAAATGAGTTACTGTTCCTGTTCTGATAAGATCAGCCGGATCAGTTGCAGTTTGCCTTGGAGTGCTTATCTGCATGTCTTCGCTTTTTACAATTTTCTTTCTGCGTGGATCGGGTGGAGTGGATGAAAGATTTCCGTCCTCATCAATATATGCCATCATATCATCAAGGCTTTTTCCTTTAACTGCATTCGCTTTACGTTCTTCTCTTTTTTCCTGTTTGTCCTGTTTCTTTTTTATTCTCTTTTTTTCATTTTCCTTTTTACTGTATGTTTCCTGCGATCTGGCCATAAATGATTTAATGTGTTTATGCGAAGATAACAATTAAAAGTTTTACGGTTGTTGCATCAAAAAAAAGTTTAATAACACTCTCTGCATAAAACTGATTGACCCATTGTAAAGAATTCTTTATATTTAATGTACCAACCAACTGAAATATCACCTTCCCGAAATCCAATACTACATTTCAGAATCCCCATTTTTTCACCTAAACTAAATTTTTATGATTTTCAAACTACCTACACTAAGTGCGGTTATTACCTTTTTTTTTATTAATGTAGTAACCCTTAAAAAATTCGACTTTATTATTAGGAGAAAAGTAAAATTGCTTACGCTGTCTCCAATGCTTATAGCATTTCTTATCCCATTCACCGGTGTATCTCAGGGAACTTTGTCAGGTACTGTTACCAGTAATGGTAAGGGATTGGACAACACAAGTGTTTCAGCCTCACGTGGCGGGGGCACTCTTACTGATAAGGATGGCAAATACTCTCTTAAGCTTTCGGAAGGCAGCCATTCTGTTAGTTTTTCAAATGTTGGCTACACGCTGCAAACAGTAACCGTAATCATTAGCAACAACGAACAAAAAGTGCTTGATATTGATATGGCAGAAAGCGCTCAAAAATTAGAAGATATTTTGTTAGTTGGTACACGCTCGGTTCCCCGCTCAGCAGTAGGTACACCGTTGCCTATTGATAATGTAGATGCTGCCACGCTTAAAAGCACAGGCCAACTTACATTTGATAAAACACTGCAATACCGGGTACCTTCATTTAATACAGTAAACACACCAGTCAACGATGCCTCTACTCTTTTGGATCCCTATGAGATAAGGAACCTTGGACCAAGCCGAACCTTGATATTGATAAATGGGAAAAGAAAAAATCTAAGTTCATTGTTGTATGTACAGTTTTCACCAGGCCGGGGCGAAACAGGTGCCGACTTATCTGCCATACCTTTAGACGCTATTAAAAATGTAGAGATATTACGCGACGGAGCGTCTGCACAGTATGGTTCAGATGCAATCGCCGGCGTAATGAATGTTATTTTAAAAGACAGGTACGAATCTAGCACTCTAACACTTAATGGAGGACTTACCAGCAAGGGAGATGGCGCCACGTATGGTTTATCTTTAAACAGTGGTGGCAATTTTGGTAGTAAAGGTTTTATTAATTATACGGTGGCACTCAGCCAACAGGATAATGCAATACGTTCAGGTATTATTGATGTGCCAACAGAAATAGCCACATTTGGTGGCGATGCTGTTACCGATGCCGCCATTAAATCTTATTTGCAAAAGTACCCTACTGGCAACAATGAAAATGGCACTGGTGAAACTACTGCAGCCAAGTTCCTGTATAATTTAGGAGTACCGGTTGGCGAAACTGGTCTTTTTTACAGTAATGCTGCTTATGTTTTCAAGAAAGTAATCAGCAATGCAAACTATCGAACCCCTTACTGGAGAATTGATGAAGGCCTTTTACATACCCCAGTACCTGGTGCCCCGGACTATACAGGTTCTGGTTATGGCGGTCCTAATTCACAACTTCAAATGGATTTTCTTGCTGATAAAGCCAAAGGTGTATATAAGGGATATATTGGTTATGAACCAACTTTTGAAGGTGATCTGTCAGATTATAATGCTACTATCGGCTTTAAAAATAATGTAAATGGCTGGAAACAGGATATTAGCCTTACGATAGGCGGCAACCAGCAATTATACTCTGTGAATCATACAGTAAACCGCTCATTACTTAAAGCAAGCCCTACAGCTTTTAAGCCAGGAGGATATGGCTTTTACAATTTGGTTGGTAATATAGATATTTCTAAAAGTGTCAGCGATAATTTCTCAATAGGTTTTGGTAGTGAGGTAAGAAGAGAAACGTATAAGATCATCGCAGGTGATACTGCGTCCTACTCAGGTCAGGGAGCAAATTCTTTTCCGGGTATCAGGCAGGAGGATGCAGGTACATTCAGCAGATACAATTTAGGTGCATACTTTGACGCAAGCTTAAATGTTACAAAAGAATTTTTAATAAACGGTACAGTAAGAGGAGAAAAGTACAGTGATTTTGGAAGTGCTTTTGTTTACAAAGTTTCATCACTTGTAAAAGCTGCCGGCGACAAATTTATAATAAGAGGCTCGGCTTCCACTGGTTTTCTTGCACCAACACTTCACCAAATTTATGATCAATCAACTCAGGCTTCATTCGTTGCTGGAACAATTCAGTCATCAGGATTATTTAATAACAATAGCAAACAGGCGTTTTTATTGGGCATACCAAAATTGAAGCCTGAAAAATCTACTAATTTTACTTTGGGAATCGGAACCAAACCAATTAATAATTTAAGTATCACATTAGATTATTATGATATTACCATTAAGGATAGAATCGTGTATAGTTCACCGATTTCTACAAACAATACGGCCACAGCATTATACCAAATATTACAGACTGCCGGTGTTGTACAGGTACAATTCTTTATTAATGCTATTAAAACACATACATCAGGACTTGATTTTGTTGCCAGTTACAGAAACCTTGGATTAGGTTCAGGAAAATTAGGAATTAACCTTGCTGGAAATTATACCATTGATAATAAAATTGTAGGACGCCCTAATAACCCTAAAGCAATTGCTGATGCCGGCGCTGATATTTTAAGCACTCAGATAAAATCTTTGATAACTAAAAGCCGTCCCAAATATAAAGGTATATTAGGTTTTGATTATGCTTTAAGTAAATTGAATTTTAATCTGAATAATACTTTATTTGGACCTACTGAATTTCAGGATCTGGATAATGGGGGATCGGATATGGAAAATATAAAACAGAAATTTTCTCCGGCTGTAGTTACTGATCTAAATATCGGTTACAATTTCAGCAGTAAAATATCTGCAAATATTACTGTAAACAACCTGTTTAATATTATACCTAAATGGAAATTAGAAGCTTTAAACTCAGCAGGGCAGGCGGTTTTAAATAATGCTGCCGCTAAAAGTTTGCTGGAAGGTTTTCTTGAGTTTAGCGGACGCTATCGTATTCTTGCTTACAATGGTTCTCAATTTAGCCAGTTGGGTACTATTTTTAATGCTGCGGTTACTTTTAAATTTTAAAAACAGTAGAGTTTGTTTTCTTTTCTCAGTTAAAGTTGAGCATTGATTATTGAGTGTTGAATAGTAAATTTAAAACACTCAATAATCAATATTCAACACTCTACTATTACGCCTAAACTTAATGAGATTTTGTAGCGACGCAAAGAGAAAGTAAAAAATTATTTACACTAAGTATTGTGGATATTGGCAACATACTTCTTGCGTGTTTGCATAGCAGTTTCAATACCTTCAATTAACTCTTTTATTCCAAAAGGTTTTTCAATAACCCCATCTGCTCCATATTTTTTAAAATCAAGCAGGTGTTTTGGTGAAGCTGAAAATAATAACAGGGCTATTTCATTATAGTTGGAATCTTCTCTTATTTTTTTACATATATCCCTTCCGTCTTCTCCACAAAGCAATACATCAATAATTATTACTTCCGGTTCAAATGTTGCTATCTCATTCATTAATATTTTACTTCCTGTTGCTGTGCACACATCAAACTGATAAAAAGATAAGAGGCTTTTCATCACAAAAAGCAATTCTGCATTATCGTCAACGATCAATAACTTTTGCATTTGGGGCGTAATGAGCAGTTAAATTTTAATAGTATTTAAGATCGGTTTAAAGAGTTAAGCAGTCTTGGAAAAGGTACAAAAGCGAATAGTACGATGCAAATAATTTGATCTAAACCGTTTTGTTTTGTTGATCGGGATTTTTTTCCTTTTTCTTTTTTAAAAAGAATTTTCCCAGCATAACAAAAAGTATTACTTCACCAGAAAGTACAAGTAGGTAGTTTAATGAGCTCACCTCATAATTGCCTGCAAGCCAAAAATAACAAATAGCTGCAACCGAACTAATGGTTGCTCCTAATGTAATGCTCCACTTAACAATTTCCATACGTAAGTAGGCCGTGTGAACAGAACGCTTTGATTCAACAGGATGAGGTTTTATTTTGCGAAGAAGATAAATATTTTCAATGATATCACAGATCCATGGTATTATTTGCGCCCATGCAAGAGTGGAAAATATTTTAGCACCACCGGAATATTGCATTTTTGCTGATACCAACATGCATAAAATAAAAATGGTTCCATACGCACATGGCATAAACAAAAAGTCAACATACAACTGTCCTTTTAATGCTGTGGAGGCTTTTTTTGTGTCAGGGTGTTCCTCCGGTAGTTCGTATAAACCTTTAATAAGATTTGCTAATTCCTTAGCAGTTGCCGGCATTTCCAGCTCCATGATACTAAACTTTTTTACAACCCCATCTTTGGTATAAAAATGAGTAGCCTGTATTGACATAATAAAACTGAACAAAAGCATTAGGCCAAATGTTATGCAGAAGAGTGCCCAGTTAATAATGAATATTGACATAGATCTAGTTTTTAGGAATTATCCCTGTTGGTAATTGTTCTTTAAGTAATTCTTTGCGCATCTTATCGCGATCATCTTTATAATCATCCCATTTAAATTCTATTAAAAAATCTTTTGCCGCCTGTGCCCCTTTTATAAACATGTCTATTTTATCCTCATTACTTAAAAAAAAGTTGAGCCAGTTATAACCGGGCAATTTAATTACGCCGATACCTTTAGTAAATACTTTATTTTTTAATAAAAAATCTTTGTCGTAATAAGACCTGATGGTGCTGAACATCCTTCCAAAATAACCAGCCAGGCTCCAGCTGTTTGCATGCAAACCTTCGTCCCCCGGTAAACTGTCATCAAGGTCGATACCAAAAGACGGAAGCCTTGGTACCAGGATTTTCGGATTATAAAAAAGATTTATCGGGAAGTTTGATAAGATACCACCATCAACAAAACGTGCAGAAGACGGAGGTTCTTTTTGCCCCAATTTTTCTTCCCATAATTTTTTTATATCCTCATCTGTACAGGGAATTCTATTGATAAAATACGATTCAAAAAAAATAGGGATAGACATGGATGCTCTTATAAACCCTGCAGGTTCAAGCTCATCAATATTTTTTCTAAAGAGGTTCCACATTTCAGGGAACTGAATTTTATTTTTCGATACCAAATCTGAGCATATAAAAGTTACATCCCCATTAAGTCCTTTTAATCCTTCATCATTATCAACCCGCAAATGCAAACCCGGCACAGGGTCAGAGGCTTTATTAATCATGTCGGTTACGGTTTTTACACCATTGTCAGCAAGCTGTTGTTTTATCCAGTCGTAAAAAAAATCGCCAGGGTTAATACCAAAGCCTGAATTTTTTAGACGCTTAAATAAAGTATCAACATAAACTACTATTATGCCGATACACACTAAACAAATACCTGTGAGAACAAAAAATATTTTTGTAAAAACGGATATCCACGGCAACCCATGTTGCAACCCAAGAAAAACAAAATTGCCTACAAGCAACATTAATACTGTTCCTACAATTGCCCTCGTCCAGCTTTTTACTCTTTTACCAAAATCGCTATTCGTAATAAATTTGCTTATCAACCACCGGGCAGCAGGATGGCCGTCAACAAGTTTTATAAATTCAAGTTTGCAAATAGCATCTAATACCTGCAGCGATTTAGGCTCTTGTTTTTTTCCAACGGCAACCATTAATGCTGTGTTGATAGCGCCGGCACTTGTACCCGCAAGGCGGATAAACCGAATCCCCATCTGCTCCAAAATGTAAGTATAGCCTACCAATGCAATTCCCAACACGCCTCCGCCTTTCTGCACAAGGTTTACATATTGATGGCCATCATTGTCTACAACATCTGAAACTATAAAAGGTATTCCAGCACCGGGAAAAGCAGCGTCAAGTTCCTTCAGACAATTTTTTACATCAGCATTATTAGTAAATGTTTCAACTTTAAGTTCTTGTGCCATATTTTACTTTTAATAATTGATTTTTTTTATAACGCTACTCAAATTTATAGTTTTAGTTTTCATATTTTAATTTTTCAACCAATAAGCACTGCTTAAGCATTCACATTAGTTTGCCATCTTTTTTTTCGGATCAGAATATTTCCTGGTAAGTTGAGCGATCTGTTCTAAGAAAGCGAGCGCTTTATTTTCAAGCTCCGGTGGAATCGGCGAAATTGTGTTTTGCTGATCAACGGAGTTTGATGGAGTGTTAACCTGCTTTGCTTTATTAACCGCTGCAATCAGATACTTACATTGTTGAGTTAAATCCTGTAGCTGCAGCCTGATTCCTTCAGGTATTGATTCATACTTTAACGCTTCTAATGTTCTCTCGGTACTGTAAAGCCTTGAGAGAATATCAGGATCCTTGTTAACAACTCCGAGATGATAAGTGATGTATAACCATTTATCAAAAATTTTCTGGATGCTGTCAATTTTTAAACCAATACTGTTTTCGAGTATTTCAATGGAACTCTTGATTACATAAGATGTATCTGTAAATACATTTTTGCGATCACGGAATGCTGTAACTACAGGCTGAAGCCAGTTGTGTTCCTGCATAAAAATAGCAAAATGTTTTGCAAGAGCATAATTCACTGCAGTTTCACAAGCATCCTTATAAGAATTAACAGTAAAGCCGCTCCAGTTTTCCCCGATCAGGAATTTTAATGGTTTGATAGATGTTGTTCTCAAATATGCCGAAAGAACTTCTGTCCTCCAATTATTAATCTGGCCTTTAAAAGTATCGTTTTGCCAAAAACTGGTTTCATACAAAGCTGCAATTCCTTCATCAAGCCATGCGGGAATATCACCTATATCTGTGCGGATGATAAGATGAAACAATTCATGATATAAAGTGCCTACGCTTTTAGCATCTGAATTACCGAGAATACTCAAGTCGGCAAGACAGGAATAACCAATATTTACTACAGGAAGTTTTAAACGATGTGTTAGCAGCGCTACATTATCAAGAGCAGGTTTACTTCCCATAAGATATACTGCAATTAATTTATCAGGCCGCCTTACTCCATAGTATAGAGTATAAAACCCGTAAGCCTTTTCCAACTTATTAGCAGTAGCAGCTATCTCTGCATTCTTTATTGTCATTGCCTTTTCTGTAATAATTATAAATCGCCCTGAAGTGTCTGCCCTGTAAGAGTTGCCAAGTAGAGTTGAATAAAAATTAATTGCTTCCTTCTTTCTATCCATTTCAAAAAGACGGGCGGAAAATTCTTCAGGAGTCATCTTAATTGCCAGTTCAAAATCTCCTCCATTGTTTTCACCTGTGGTTTGCGTTTCATTACATTTAAGCACCCAACCCATTTTGCCGCGGGATACAGCCGTGGGTATATTATTTTTTGAACTGATGAGCGTATTTAACAGGGCGAGCACTGCATCAATATCCTGTTCATCTGAATTATTGTTACAATGTTGCGCTTCATCATTTAGTTTTGATTTTAATTCTTTATTAAGCGGGTAAGCCGAGAGTAAATAATTAAAACATTTTTGAGCCTGGGGGAAATTTCCGGTTTGGCACAAGCTTTTTCCAATAATATAATCTATAAAATAATTTTTTCCATAAGCTTTGCTTTTGCGAATCTGCATAGCCTCCTGGTATGCCTGCACATAATTTTGCTCTTCAAATAATTTTTTGAAATGGGTTTCATCAATTTTTAATTGCGCAATAGTTGTAAGCGCATTAATTAAAAAGAAGAATAAAAATAAGACGAATGAAACCTCTTTGTTTTTCATTACTTTATTTTTTTAAGAGACAAACTATCGTATAATAAATCGGCCTCAGATAAATTGAGCGTATTCTTATCATTCTTATCCTTTGCCGGTTTTTTAGAAAAATAATTTGCTGTATTTACTGAAATAATTCCATTGGCATTTAAGTACAGGGGTGAATCCTGAATAGTAATGTCGTTATGCTGCAGTATTGTTGCCAGCATGAGTGATGTGCCTAAAACACCGAATATAATTCCCGGGGAAGATGAAATAAGATTAAGTTTTGCATGCTCTCCAACTGATCCGCTAAGCCCTGTATAATCTTCTGAAAGTTTACCTATAATAAATATTGCGCCAACAATAGCTAAGATCATTCCCGTAAAAAAACCGAGATATTTTACAAAGATGCGTGACATGAGCAAAAGTCCGCCCTGGTTGTATCTCCTGTACATGCTTTCCTGCTCTAAATAAGAGAGTGTTACCCATTGAAGATATTGCTTATCATTTTTTAAACTAACGTTTAATTGTGTGTCAGCAGGAGAAGGAAGAATTTTTCCGATGAGCACAGAATCCGGTTGTATTTCAATCGCTTTATTAAAGTGCTTTACCTGTTGAGTTGCCAGGTAAATAAAAATGCCTATCAAAACAGTTGGCATAATTACAAGCCACGGCAAAAGGCGGTTCTGCCATTTTTCAATAGCCCGTTTTTCGGCTGCCGTTTTTTGTGTCACCTTAGGTAACTCTGTTTTTTCTGCTTCAGAAGGATTGGGAACATTTTCCATTTTTTATTATTTTAAAATAAAACAATGATGAAATCTTTTTTATACTTCTAATATCCTGTCTAACGTACATGCTGTATAATTTTTAAAGTGATTACAATTATTCTGATCATTCAACTTTAAAACTGCAGGTCTCTAGCATCAAATGATCGTGTTGGCTTTTTACCAAGAATCCGAAACAGCACTGAGTTTAAAGTATACGCATCATTATCAAAACCACCATGAGACTCACTTCTGCTTACATCAGGACCAACTTTAACAGATGCATCTGCGGCGCCTGAAATTACAAGGCTGGGCCATTCATCAACTTTTGCTGCAAACAGTTTTGAAATTACAGGATCAATAAAAGCCTTATCCAGCTTATTGTTTCTACCATTTATAAAACGTTCCATACCCAGTATTGGGGTATTTCTTTTTGGTTCAAAAGAATTACTAACGAGGTACAATAACGATTTACCGTACGGACCAACCTTATCATCTCTTTCGCCAACATCACTTAAAATATACATGGTTGGCAAGGGGCAATCTTTAATTTGAATATGCGGCAAAAGTTTTTCTTTAAACACCTCTATGGAAATAGCTGGCGCCATAAATTGCACTGACTTTATGGGTACACCAATGCGAAGCAATGCATCAATTGTATATGCCGTAAAAATTGATCCGGCAGAGTGCGCAACAATATGCAGCTCCCAATTGTTGCGGCTTGTTGTATCCACTGTACTAAATGCTTTCAGCGCTTCGGTTGCAACAATATCCATTGCCCTATCTGCCATCGCGGCCAGCCTTGCATTTTCTTTCATTTCATTCCACAACATTGTTCCGGGCTTTGATGCAGTTAATTCAAATGTTCGGTCAAGAATGTCCATGGCGCCTTCTCTTAATTTGCTTAACCAACTTGCACCTGCTTTATCATCATTTGTAAAAAGATCAAGCAGGTTATCTTTTAATGATGTCCAAAAATCTGTTTCCCACATTATGTGTACGGGATAAATTTCATTATCCAAGCAAACATCTTTATAACTTACAATTCTTCGTGCAACTTCTTTTTCTGAATTTAGCCCGCCGTGCAGGTATAGCATTACCCGTTTCTTTTTCCATCCGGCAGCAGCAGTTGCAATGGTGCTGAATAACCGAATGATATCATCTTTGGTGGTCCAGTAATTTCCTGAATCAGAAAGGCGGCCATTGTTACCAACATTAATTACATAAGGCCTTATCTGCTCTAACGGAATAATTTGTGCGGCTCTTTGTTTGCCGGAATCTGTATCTGCATAGCCTTTGCTCCAAAGATCAAGATCAACAGGAACGCCTAGTTGAGCAACCCAACAATCTGAAGCATGAAGCATCCAGTCTTCGTAAGGCAATACTGCAAAACCTTTATAGCCCCACGAAGTACCCCATGAATTTTGTATGATGAATCCTTCTTTTGTATATCCAACAATGGCAACGGCATGCCCATCAGCAGCTCTTCCTTTGCGCTGAATTATCGGTAGTCTAATTCTTTTATTCTCATCATTAAATGTATAGTCATACACTTTAAACATTTCTTTTGGATTATCCCATCCATCATGCACCATTAAGGTTGTAAATAAAATTCCGGCCTCGTTTAATGCTGAATGCATATCTCTTACATTACGATGCATAACCCTGTAATATGCGCCGGCAGGGATGTTGAGCGCTTCTTTTGCTTTTGGTTCATCAAAATATTTTACGCCAAATAAATTATCCTTCCAGGTATTGCGTGTAACAACGCCATGTGCTGTCCATCCTTTCATAGTTCCTCTTGCAGAAGATCCTTCGTAGTTTTCACCGGGCCATTCATCAAATCTTCTTGCCATTTCATACAGCATCCTTGGGCTTGCACCCATTTTGGTTATATCTGAAATATTACATCTTCCATTTACAGCGAGATGATAATTAATATTTGCTGCCAAAGCAAAACCAGTACATGCGCCTTGGCTACCCTGGTTTAAAATAGCGGGCACAAAATCGCAATTTATCAACTGGCTCGGTAAGGGATTTAATGCCGGCTGATAAAACCAATCTCTTACATCTATTTTATCAGGAAAGGCATCTAATTTTTTATGGATCTTTTTTGCAGTTGCTTTTTCAGCAAACTTTGGCCTTTGTTGTTTGGAGGAAGGCCGTGTAGTTTTGGGTGATGAAGATTCGGGGATCATATTTAATTTGTTTTCTTTTATAAATTAAAAAACGAATACACTTGCTTTATTGAAGGCACTAAATAATTTTGCATGCTTTCGTGAGATGTAGAAGGTGAGACTTGATATTCTCATCCCCCCATGGCGGGATCTTACGTTTCACGATTGACATGACAATAGTTTTCACACAGGATATTTTATTTTCCTTTATCTCCTTTCAGATATTTTCCTGCAATAGAAAAATATGCATCCGAGGTCATTCTTCCTGCCTTGCCATCTGCTTTTAAATGAACGCCAACACTATTTAACATCGCCTGAAGTTGTTCAGCTTTTTCGTTATAAGTATTGGGTGCATAACTTACCTGCTCACCTAATTGCTTTATCATTGTTATTCTATCAATTTGGCCCACTACTGCAATTTGCTTTTCACTCATCCTTCTTAATATAACGGCGGCGCCACATTGTTTTGATATTGCATCAGGATCGAAATGTCCATCGCTTGAAAATTTTCCTCTGCTGTAATGATTTGAATAGCTCCATAAGTAAGGTGAGTTAATACCATATCTGCGATTGCCAAAGCCATTGTATCTTTCAAAACAATATAACATACCCGGCACACTCCAATCTGTTAATGATGTAAAGCCTTCAAAGGTTAATGCATCTACAGCGCTTTCTTCCCAGCTAAAAGGTGGATTTCCGTTTGCAGGCCTCCCTTTAGGAACCTGTACAGTTCTTGCAGAAAGAGGATCGCCATTATGTAAATGTGTTTTAAAATTTAGTGACCCCTCCATACAATGTGTAATGGCAATAAAATTCCAGGGAATTTTGGTGATTTTTGAAACAGCATCATAACTGCTTTTGTTAGCGGTCATTTTACTGATGTAGCTGTCAAGATCAGGATACTTTGATTCTTTAATAACACAGCTATCAAATAACCTTTGGTACTCATCTTTGTATTGCTGTAAGTTAGTTGGCATGGTTTACAATTTTAATTTGATTATTATTTCTCAATGATTTGATTTTAGTATTTAAAAAAAATTTTGCACTGAAAAGCTCATCAAAAAATTTGCCTTAGCATTATCAGCTCTAGGAAATAATGTTTGTATATATCCTATTGCAAGTTTTGCATTTACAATATTTATTTGCAAGCCTGCGCCGGAAGCAAGCCACAACCTATCGCCAACACCTCTTTTTTTTATCTGCCCTGCATCAAAAAACAGTACAGGTTTAATGCTATAAATATTAGCCCTGTCTGCCAGGTAATTTATTGTGGGTTTAATATCCTTATCAACAATACGATCCGCGGCGGCATCAGCTTTATCATCAGAAAGTCCACCGTTTAATGCGAGATCGTTTGCAATAAAACTTTTTGCTGTATTTACCTGTCCTTTGATGGCGCCGCGAATGGTGAGGCGACGAGGTTCTTCCTGGATAACAACATCAGGAATTAATGGCGCTGACCATTTTGCAATTGGAATAGAAAAATTTATGTTCACTCCCCAATACGATGTTCCGCCGGATACGCTATTAAATCTTGTTGGTAATCCTCCCTGCTTTTCTCCGAGGCTGCGAATCACTAATCCTTCAGGTGGAATAGTATTAAAGGATTGAAGCGGAGTATACAAAAAATTTGAAGCTGAATTACCGGCAAAATATTCGCTGTATACAGGGGGGGTTCCCCAAGTATAACCAACGCCTGCAATGGTTTCCAGGTCAACATTATTGTGGCCGCTGCCCAAGGAAACTGCATAGCCAAATTTACCTGCCACTCTCTGGTAGGGTTTTAAATTAAAATTATTTTTAGGAACGCCGGCATTAAACCATATTCCCAACCGTGTTAATCCTTTTGCCACTCTGCCATCACAAAATGCTTTCAATTCATAATCAGTTTCAGGGTTTTTTATTTTATTATTAAGAGAAGTAAAATCATTGTGAGAAAACCCAACCCCTGCAGTGATAAGATATTTATTAATAAAAGAAATTTTACCATTACCATTGATGGATGCAAAGAGCTTTGTAAAATCATTACTATAGTCAGTGATATTTAATGGCTGCACATTTTTTCCATACATAAAACTTATGTTCCATCCCACAGATGAATCAGTGTATACAGGATGTGCTAATTGAAGTAATCCTGAAACATTATAATACTGATAAGAAAATGATTTGCGGAAATCAAGATCAAAATTTAACCTCAACTTTTTTGTACCGGGCTGATCTTTTTTAAGAGGAAGATGTAGAAGGTCTGTGGCTGTTTTTATAAATGCAAAAGTTCCAAACCGGCGATCATTTATTACGCCGATGTAGGGTGCAGTAACCAAAATAATTGATGGCACATTTTTATAAAAAGGAGGTTTTGCAGTTCGTGGAATTGGCAAGATGTTGTTGCCCGAATTATACAAATCGATCCGCAGATAATAAGGATGTATAACAACCTGAACTTTTTTTTGTGCAGCGATATCCGGAACGGGACATACATCTGATGTAATAAATAATACTGAAGTTGATCCAACTACCCTGATGGCAAACCTGCCCTCGCTTTCTATTATTTCATTTCTTACCAATTCTTCTGCCGGCCCAACTTTAGCCGGATCGAATGGCTGCCCCACTCCTATAAGTTGTTCTATTTTTTGCTGCAATTCTTTTGGTACCCAACGGCCAATAATTTTTACAGCGCTTACTGTAAAATTCATACCAGCAGTAACGGTATTGCATTCTATCTTTTGACAAAACATATCATTTATCAAAAAAAGATTGCATACCAATAACAAAAACCTCACCCCTAACCCCTCTCCCCGAGGGGAGAGGGGAACTGGGTGAGTTTTCAACAATTTCACATTGGTATTACGCATTGATCGCTTTTTTCATAGTAGCATCAATCTTTTTCTGTTCCTCTGCATTAGGCTTTTTGCCCGCATCTCCGAACGGCTTTACCATCGGGTAAACATCATCTCTAAATGCACGAACCTGGGATCTCTTCATACCCTCTTCAGTAACGGCGGCGACCTTATCAATATCATTAGGATCGCCTGCAACAAATTCAACACTTACTACTTCCTCAAAATCGGCACCGATCTTTTTATAAAGATCAAAGAGTAATTTCCAAACAGGTTCGTTTTGACTGTTACATGCCTTTTGAATTTCAATTGTAAACTTATATCCGGATTCAGGACTGAAGATCATGACACGCAATAAAAATGGTTTGCATTTTTTAGCGCCTGTTGTAATGGTAGTAGGCATACAATGTTTTTTTAGTTGCCTACTCTATTCCGTTTTCGGCTAACCGGTGCTTACTGTTTTATAAGGATGTTCAGCAATTAATTCCTCCACTAAATTTTTTTCTTTTCCTGCTCACTGGTTGATATTGATGGCTTTGAGCCTGTGCTGCGCATGTTTGATATTTTATTCAGCATATCAAACCAAAAAGGAGCGCCCATCATTATTGCAAGAATGCTTGCCAGCAAACCGGTGATCTTCGCAAAAAGTAACAGCCCTGAAAATCTACCGGTCGCATCATTTAGTTCTCCTGATTTCCATGTCAGTGGCATTACATCGCTTAATCCCTGCTTTGCTTTATTGATGTCAGTTATTTTTTTTGTGATGGCATTTTTAATTTCCTGCAGGCTCATAGAATCTTTGGAAGAAGTGTCCGGAATTGTCTTCATTAGTTGTACCTGGTTTATTAACGCAGTATCTTTTGTTGCATCATAAGCCTGCATGGCAATTTTTACCCTTGCTTCGGGATTACTGTATAAATATTTTGCTAAGGCAATGCTGTCAGCATTAAGAAGCCCTGTTACAATAATGGCAACAATAAAAGTGGCGGGGCGGGAATATTTCTTTTTTAATGCTCCTGTAAGCCTGTCCATTGAAGAGTCGTACCAGTTCTCAACTTTTCCTCTAAACAATTCAATTTCGCTCACTGTTTTTTCGCTGAGCGCTTTGTAAGAATCTTTTGCTTCATTAGCATAAGTAAGTAATACTCTTTGAAATTCTGTAGAGAGAGATGCTGTTTTACTTATTGATGCAATAAATTCATCAATATTTTTTGAAACACTTTTAGGATTTGCGGGATCAAATGTAATTTTTTCGAGCAGTGCGGAAGTGAAATTTTTTGCATCAATGTATGAAGTTGCATTGCCCGCTTTTTTTAAAACAGTTACAGAACAATGGTCCATAATTGCCTGTCCCAGCCTAAGCGTTGTTCCATCGGGTTGCGTGATGGTTTTGTCGAAAATTTTAAACAACCATGCTTCAAGCAATTTTGATCTTGCTTTTAATGCTGTTAAAATTATCTCTACCAGCGAACTGCTTATAATACTTAGTAAAAAGTAAACGAATATTATTCCTACAACAAGATCAAGGATGGGAAAGCCACTCATTGCAATTAATTTTTTTGCCTACTCTTGATACCGTTTTCGGCTAACCGGAAAGCATTATAAGGCTTAGCGAATTTCGAGAGGGTACTAAGATTTGCATACAATGTATGCTGATGTGATTTGCAGAAGCAGTGGTTTATTTCGATTGTTCCTGTTTATTAAGAAGAACATTTGGGTTATTGGGAAACTCTAAAGTAAAAATAATATCTCATAAAGTGAAATCATCCCGTTTATCAAACTTTTAATTCCTTGGTAAGTGTTTCAACTTTCGTTCCTTTTTCAATGCGTGCTTCTTTAATATTTTTTCCAATAATTTCTAATTAGTCTTGAAGTATCATAAAAAATTACTTTGATTATTATTCGATATTCTTTTGAGGAGCCTGTGCTTTATTCTTTTTTAAAATTTTTATTGTGACGCTCCCACCTGTCTTGCAATGCAGATTCATCGCTAAGTAACCTGGTATTATGATTTACAAGATTGCTGCCGCAATTGTGGCAATAGTACACTTCGGCATGGAACAGCTCCTTACAATTGCCGCAGTAGCTTTTAATATCATCTTCATTATAGGGCATGTTCTCTTTTTTTTTATTATTCACAAGGGACACGAACATATCTTCTAAAAGCCTTTAAAAAAAAATGCTGCTCTTTCACTTTTATAAACTACTGAAAAGAGTTAGCAGTTCTTTCAGTGTTATAAGAGCTACGGAGTAGCATTTCTTTTTATTCACCGGCTTGCAATGTTGCTTCCCGATGATGATACTAAGCAGTTAGTTTTAATTACATGCAGTGGTTCACAGGTTTTCAACGGCTATTTAAGTTTGCACAATTAATGCTTATTGCAAATTTGATTTATATAAACTTGCTTTCAGAGAGTGAAAACACCCTATTTACAATTTTTTTCAAGTGCTTAGCACAACCAAATATCCCAAATAAAAAAGCCCCACTCTTACGAACGGGGCTTACTTTATCTACGATTTTATTAGAGCTTAATCTTCAATTTTTACTTTACCTTTTTGTTTTGCAATTACTTCTTCTGCGATATTATTTGGTGCAGGAGAGTAATGACTAAATTCCATTGTTGATGTTGCACGTCCGCTTGAAAGTGAACGCAATTGAGTTACATAACCAAACATTTCGCTCAAAGGAACTTTTGCTTTTATCACCTGTACACCATGCTTGCTATCCATGCCTTCCAGCATTCCACGGCGGCGGTTAAGATCACCCGTAACATCACCCATGTATTGATCAGGAGTTAATACTTCTACCTTCATTATTGGTTCAAGTAAAACAGGTTTTGCTTTGCGGCCAGATTCACGATATCCCTGCTTGGCACACAATTCAAAACTCATTGCATCAGAATCCACCTGGTGGAAGGACCCATCAAACACCCTAACCTTCATGCTCTCCATCGGGTAGCTTGCCAATACGCCGGTTGTCATTGCAGTTTCAAAACCTTTTTGAATAGCAGGAACAAATTCTTTTGGAATTGATCCACCAAATAATCCATTTACGAATTGGAAATTTCCTTTTCCTTCTTTTAAAAACTCTTCATCTGCGGGACCTATTTCAAAAATAATATCGGCAAATTTACCACGTCCACCGGTTTGCTTTTTTAGTATCTCTCTATGTTCAATTGTGTTTTGGAAAGCTTCTTTATACGCAACCTGGGGGGCACCCTGGTTTATCTCGACTTTAAATTCACGTCTCATCCTGTCAACAATAATTTCAAGATGCAGTTCACCCATTCCACTTAAAATAGTTTGTCCTGTTTCTTCATCAGTCTTTACTCTCAATGTAGGATCTTCTTCTACTAATTTGGCAATAGCCATTCCCATTTTATCAACGTCAGCTTGTGTTTTAGGTTCTACTGCAACAGAAATAACCGGTTCTGGAAATGTCATTGCTTCTAAAACGATAGGATGATCCTCATTACATAAAGTATCTCCTGTTTTAATATCTTTAAAACCAACTGCTGCTCCAATATCACCTGCTTCAATAAAATCAACAGGGTTTTGTTTGTTGGCATGCATCTGCATGATTCGGGAAATCCTTTCTTTTTTTCCGGTACGTGTATTCAACACATAACTTCCTGAATCCAATCTTCCTGAATAAGCCCGGAAGAATGCAAGACGACCAACAAACGGATCAGTCATAATTTTAAATGCCAATGCACTAAAGGGTTCTTTAGGATCTGCATGACGAAATATTTCTTCACCGGTATCAGGATTGGTTCCTTTAACTGCTTCAATATCCAAAGGACCTGGTAAGTACCTGATGATTGCATCCAGCGCAGTTTGTACACCTTTATTTTTAAAAGATGAACCACACATCATGGGAATAATAGAAATATCAATTGTTGCTTTACGCATGGCAGCATGTATCTCATCTTCAGAAATACTCTTTGGGTCATCAAAGAATTTTTCCAATAATGCATGATCATAATCTGCTACCGCTTCTATCAGATGTTGTCTCCATTCATTCACTTCCTCAATCATATCTTCTGGTATAGGAACTTCTTTGTAAGTCATCCCTAATGTAGCATCTTCCCAAACCATTCCCTTCATTGTTATCAAATCAACAACACCTTTAAAATTATCTTCAGCGCCGATAGGCAATTGAAGGGGCACTGCTTTTGCACCAAGCATTTCTTTTATCTGCTTAACAACATTTAAAAAATCTGCACCGGCACGGTCCATTTTATTTACAAAACCAATACGGGGAACTTTATATTTATTAGCCTGGCGCCAAACAGTTTCGCTTTGTGGCTCAACACCACTTACTGCATCAAACAATGCAAGTAAACCATCCAATACACGCAATGAACGCTCTACCTCAACTGTAAAATCCACGTGACCAGGAGTATCAATGATATTGAATTTGTATTCTTTAGTTTCAGGTGTTTTTACTCCCTGTATAGTAGGGAAATTCCAAAAACATGTAGTAGCTGCAGAAGTAATTGTAATTCCTCTTTCCTGCTCCTGTGCCATCCAGTCCATTGTTGCGGCACCATCATGCACTTCACCAATTTTATGGTTAACACCTGTGTAATACAGAATACGTTCTGTGGTAGTGGTTTTACCTGCATCAATGTGAGCAGCAATCCCGAAATTTCTTTGATACCTTAAGTCGCCCATGATTTATTTATTGTAGATTGAAAATTTAATACCCTTATAATGATTTTTTCTTTAGAAACGGGTGATAGAATTTAGAGGCGCAAAGGTACAAATATTATGTGAAAATATTTGCATTGAAACAAAGCAATTTTGTTATAACAACAACTTCACAAATAAAAATCCCCTCTTAAAAAAAGAAGGGATTAGAAAATTAATTTTTATAAAGTCATTATATCCTGAAATGTGCAAATGCTTTGTTAGCATCTGCCATACGGTGTGTATCTTCTTTCTTTTTATATGCCGCACCTTCACCTTTGCTTGCTGCAACAATTTCATTTGCTAATTTCTCAGCCATGCTACGACCGTTCCTGTCGCGGCTATAACGTATAAGCCATTTAATGGCTAATGAGGTTTTTCTGTCAGCACGAACTTCAGCAGGAATCTGAAATGTAGCACCACCAATCCTTCTGCTCTTAACTTCAACAGCAGGAGTAACATTAGTTAACGCTTTTTTCCATGTTTCATAACCATCTTCACTGGTCATTTTATTTACTCTTTCAAGAGCATCATAAAAAATATTAAAAGCCCCGCTTTTTTTACCTTCCCACATAAGGTTATTTACAAACCTTGTTACCAGTTTATCATTAAACTTTGGATCAGGTGCTAAAGGGAGTTTCTTGGCTTGTGCTTTACGCATTCTTATGTGTTTATGTGTTTATCCGTTTATTGGTTTATCCGGTTAAACGATTATCCGGATTGACGGTTTTACTTCTTAGCTTTTTCTTTTTTAGTTCCGTATTTAGAACGGCTTTTTTTACGGTCTTTTACACCAGCAGTATCCAGGCTTCCACGAACGATGTGGTAACGTACACCTGGAAGATCCTTTACCCTTCCTCCACGTATCAACACAATTGAGTGCTCCTGTAAATTATGACCTTCACCCGGGATATAGGCAATTACCTCTATTTTATTGGTTAAACGAACTTTTGCAACCTTACGCAAAGCTGAGTTTGGTTTTTTAGGCGTTGTGGTATAAACCCTTGTGCAAACACCACGACGTTGAGGACAACTATCCAGTGCCCTGGATTTGCTTTTTGCTTTAATGATATCTCTACCTTTTCTTACTAACTGCTGTATTGTAGGCATTATATAACCGTAATTTTTTGGACGGCAAAGGTAGGTGAATAAATGATAAGTAAAAATTAAAAAAGAAAGAAATTGAGGATTAATTATACTTTATACATCCAATCGTATTTATCCGAAGCTCTTCCCTCTCTGATTGCATTTAATTTGTTTTTTACTTCGGGTGCTATTTTCCATTTATCCACATTAAAGTGCATAGCAAAATCTTTATATCTTAATTCTTTTACCATAGAAATTGTGGCTGCTGTTCCTGTGCCAAAAATTTCATGCAGGATTTCAGCTTTATAAGCTTCAACAATTTCATCAATGCTTAATGATCTTTCTTCTGCAGTAAACCCAAGCTCTTTTAAAATAACAATTGTACTATCTCTTGTTACACCATCTAATATTGTCCCCGAGGCCAAATCTGGAGTGATTGCCTTATTACCAATAAGGAAAAATATATTCATCGTACCACACTCCTGTACATATTTGTGCTCAAAAGCATCCATCCACAACACCTGGTCGTAGCCTTTCTTTTTAGCTTCGGCAGTTGCATACATTGCAGCTCCATAATTACCTGCAGTTTTTGCATATCCTACTCCTCCCTGCACAGCTCTTACATATTTTTCTTCTGCATAAATTCTCATAGGAGAATTGAAGTAGGGACCTGAAGGGCTTAAAATGATCATGAATTTATATTTCTCACCTGGCTTTACTCCTATAACGTCATCGCTGCTAAACATAAAAGGCCTGATGTATAAAGAATGCTCTTCCTGTTGCGGTATCCAGTGCTTATCAATTTCAATTAATTGACGCATTCCTTCAATAAAAATTTCTTCTGGAATTTGAGGCATTGCCATTCTTTCTGCCGAAATATTAAACCGTTTAAAGTTATCAAATGGGCGAAAAATAAAAGCTTCACCCTGTTGATTTTTATATGCTTTTATACCCTCAAAAATTGCCTGACCATAATGCAATGCGGCGCAGGATGGTGATAGCAGCAAAGGCTGATAAGGTTTTATCTCAACATTTTTCCATTCACCATCTTCATAATCAGCCTCAAGCATGTGATCAGTAAAGTATTTTCCGAAAGGAATATTTTGTAAGTTTAGCTCATTCAGTTTACTTCTTTCAACTTTTGTAATATTAAAATCTGAGGCTGCAATCATATCTGTAAATTTGTAACAAAGAAACGAAAAAACAGGAAGTAATTAATCTATGAGTTTAAACGATATCGAGCTTCCCGCATTTATAATTCAAGATTTGTTCCAGAAAACTTTGGTAGATCTAATCGGTAATGAAAAGAAACCAACTATACCAGCAAACAAGGAATTAAATTTTTTCGGAGGCAATAAACAGCATATTGTATTGCTTGTTAACAATACTGATACAGCATTTGTAACAGATCAACAATTAACTTTTTTATCAGGTATATTAAATGCTTGTAAATTAACGCTTGAAGATATTGGGCTGGTAAATATTTCTTCTTATCCTTCTATTTCTTATAAAACTATATCAGATGCATTTACACCGAGGATAATAATATTGTTTGGCATCTCAACCGATGCTATTCAACTTCCTTTTTTGATGCCGGATTTTCAGAGGCAATCTTATAATAACCAGGTTTATTTAGCTGCTCCAGCTTTACAAACGTTAGAGAATGATAAGGATATGAAGCGGAAATTATGGACAGTGCTTCAACAAATCTTTTCTCTTTAGTATGCGTAAATTAATCTTTGCCACAAACAATCAGCATAAGGTAGATGAAATAAAATCTATCTCCGGACTCAACTATAAAATCATAAGTTTAAAAGAAGCTGAAATAAATGTTGACATTCCTGAACCACACAATACTTTGGAAGACAATGCTTCAGAAAAATCAGGCGTTATTTATAAGTTAACAGGAAGTGATTGCTTTAGCGAGGATACGGGTCTTGAAGTAGAGGAATTAAACGGAGAGCCCGGTGTAAAAAGCGCACGCTATGCAGGAGAGGAAAATTCTGCTGAAAAAAATATTGAAAAGCTACTTTTAAAAATGCAGGAAATCAAGAACCGAAAAGCACAATTCAGATCTGTACTTTCTTTAATGCTTAGCGGCAAAGAATATAAATTTGAAGGAATATGCAAGGGCATCATTCTTGCTAATAACAAGGGTAAAAAAGGTTTTGGCTACGATCCGGTATTTTTGCCTGACGGAGCAGATAAAACTTTTGCAGAAATGGAAATGCAGGAAAAAAACAAATTCAGTCACCGTAAAAAAGCAATGGATAAACTGAGTGATTTTTTAAATACTTTTTCAGAAAAATAATCAAATAAAAATTATCCCAAATAATTTGAGTACAACTGGCAACCATAACCTATCTGAAACCGACTTAATACAGGGATGTATAAACGGAGACAGGCAAATGCAGGAACTACTCTACCATAGATTTTCACCTAAAATGTATTCTGTTTGCCTACGTTATTCAGGAAATGCTGAAGATGCCCGCGATCTTTTGCAGGAGGGATTTATAAAAATATTTAAGAATTTAACCAAGTACCGCGGAGATGGTTCTTTTGAAGGTTGGATAAGAAGAATTTTTGTAAACACTTCTATAGAACAATTTAGAAAAAAAGTGCATTTGCAGGATGTTACAGAAACCCAAGAGAGAACATTGGAGGATAAAGAATGGAATGTGCTTGATGACCTTGCAGAAAAAGATATCATGAAAATGATACATCAATTATCGCCGGGATACAAAGCCGTTTTTAACATGCATGTTATTGAAGGATATTCGCATAAAGAAATAGGCGATATTCTTGGAATAAATGAAGGCACAAGTAAATCGCAATTGGCAAGAGCAAAAATGGTTTTAAAAAAAATGGTGCATGACAGGTATAATACAACCAGTAACGATGCTATGAATCTTTAGTTATGGATGATGTAAAAAATAAAATGTACAATTATGAAACAACTCCACCCGATGGAGTGTGGAAGGCTATTGCTGCTGAATTAGACAGGAATGATGCAAAGGTTATCCCCATGGGAAAAAAGAAAAACAGAACTTTTTATTACCTCGCTGCAGCATCTGTTGCGGTTATAATATTTTGCGTGATATATTTCACGAACAAATCTTCTAAATCTACTGACGAAAATTATACTACATCATCTGAGAAAATACCAGTTGATACAGGTGTAAAAAACAACACTTTCATTACTGTGCCTATAGAAGAAAAAACGACGGCAAAAAATAATGATCTGCCGGCGAAACATAAAATTGAAAAAGATAATACCAATCAAAAACAAAACAAAGAAATACAAAAAGAAATAAATTATAACCAGGTAGCAACTAATACATCAAGGTATATTACTGTTGAAGGTCCGCAGGGGCAACCGGTAAAAATAAATTCCAAAATGGCGACGCTTATTGATTCTTCTGAAACAAAAATATCATCAAAGCCTATTTGGAATAAAAAAATTAACGAATGGCGTGAGATAATGAAAGCAAATACTCTTGCTCCCACTCCCGGAAATTTTCTGGATATTATTGAACTCACCAAATCTTTGAAGGATAATAAATAATGTGCTAATCATACAATGGTTTGCAATATTTAATTAGCACATTAGCTAATTTTGTTTTATGCCAAGAGTTAAAATTGATCTTTCTGAAAAATTTCTTTCTACATCTATAAAGATTCCTGTAAGAATTACTGATATCAAATTATGGCGATCATGTTGGCAACGACTCGCTGGTAGCAATCATTCACGAAGCAAGAATGCAGTTATTACAACTTCATGGATTTACTGAATTGGATATTGAAGGTGTAGGATTAATAATGTCGGACCTGTTTGTTGAATTTAAGAATGAATCTTTTTATAA
>JBKJSX010000125.1:0-8513 GCA_046594375.1 Chitinophagaceae bacterium | reverse complement strand
ACGACCAGCAAACCAGCAACGCTTCTTTATATACTTATAATTTTAGCGGCAGGTTGTACACAGGCTTTACATCAGCCAATGGGAAAAATACAAAGTATACTCCGTTAAAAGCGGGTGTTGCATATTATATGTTTGTGTATGGTGATAGAACAAATACAATTTATACAGCCACTCCAAACTATACAACATTAAGTTCTGCAGGAACGATATTAACCGGAGATCAAACATATACAACAGGCTCTGCCATTCCATTAAATGGAGGTAGCGGAATTTATACCTTGCTCGGAAATCCATTTGCATCACCGATAGATTGGGCAACATTACCAAGAACAAATCTTAGCAACACTTATTGGGGATGGGATCCGAACTTAAGCAGCACCGGTGGTTATGTAACGGTTAGCACAGCAGGTAGTGTTACATTGATATCACCGTTCTCCGGCACAACAGGTCTTAACCAATACATACAATCAGGCCAGGGATTTTTTGTTCAGGCAACTGCCGCAGCACCATCGCTTACTATTCGTGAGCAGGATAAAGTTTCCAATTATAATGCAAATGCATTTCGCACATTATCTCCCAACAGCATTCCGCTTATCGCCGTTAATTTATTATATGATAATGCAGGCGGGCAAACGCTTGCTGATGGCGCATTGGCAGCATTTGATGCAAATTTTAGCAACAGTGTAACCAATGAAGATGCTTCAAAAATTATGAACGCAGCAGAAAATGTTTCGCTACTA
The DNA here is from genome assembly GCA_046594375.1 of Chitinophagaceae bacterium. Taxonomy (GTDB): domain Bacteria; phylum Bacteroidota; class Bacteroidia; order Chitinophagales; family Chitinophagaceae; genus Ginsengibacter. The sequence continues at coordinate 7,773 of JBKJSX010000125.1, read as the reverse complement.
GAAGGAACAAGTTTGTTAAGCATTGATGAACGCCAAATGCCAAAAACAAATGACACTTTGTTTTTAAACATAACAAAACTTACCAAGCCACAATACACTTTACAGATATTTTCAAACCAATTAAATGGTTTAGCAAAAGCTTATTTAGAAGATAAATATTTAAAAACTTATTTGCCACTATCATTAATTGACACCAACAGGATTACAGTTAATATTTCTTCTGATCCTGCATCATTTAATGCCAATCGTTTTAGAATTGTTTTTGATCAGCCTTCAACGGGGATACTTACTATACCAAATAATAATGTGAAGCCGGATATTAAAGTATTTCCTAATCCAATAACAGATCGGCAAATAAATTTTCAAGTAACAGGTATTGAAAAAGGAGATTACAATTTTGTCCTACATAATTCTATCGGTCAACAAATTTTTACTGCCACATTTAATTATGATGGAAGTGCAGCAAAACAAAATATTTTACTTACCAAAAAATTACCTGCAGGAATTTATTATTTGCAGATAACAAACAAAACAAAAAGTTTCAGTAAAACTATTTGGGCACAATAAAAAATGAAAAGCAAATGGTTAATACGAATAAAAATGGTTACAGTATTTTCTGTACTGTCTTTATTTTGTTATGCCCAAACGCCTACAGATAGTTTGCCCGGAGATCCTGCAGCATTATCAGTGTATACAATTCAGAATTTAAGTTTTGGCGCCTTTTCTCATGGCAACACCGGAGGTACAATAAGCCTTACTTCTGATGGAACACGCTCTTCTACAGGAGATGTAATTGCATTGAATTTAGGCATACAATATTTTAATGCAATCTTTGAAATTGAAAGCCCTGCAGGTACTATCATATCTATTTTAAACGGACCGGATGCTACACTTACCGGCAGCAACGGAGGTTCAATGTCGTTACACATTGGCAACTCCAATCCTGCATCACCATTTAATAATATAGTTGGGCCACCCGGCAGAACGCGGATAGGTATTGGCGGAACACTTACTGTTGGCGGGGCTGCCACTGCACCACCCGGAACATATACAGGAACCATCTACATAACATTTAACCAGGAATAAAAATAATCCGACATCCATTAATGACAATCACACTAACATATCTATTCCAAAAAAAGTACAGGTATGTATGCATGATATTATTGATGGTGTTGCCATCGATTGCTTATTGCCAGCAGCAAAATGATTACGATGAGATATCCATTACATTCAACGTACAGCGTATTGGCAGTTGTGAGATCCCCGCAATCATTCATAACGAAAATGCTTACCTGCCCTTAAAAGAAGTTTTTGATTTTTTAAAAATAAAAAATTCAAATAGTGCAAACATGGATTCTGTTGAAGGATTTTTTATTTATCCAAAAGATTTATACTTTATCGATAAGGTGAATAACAAAATAAAATTTCAGGATAAGATCTTCGATCTGAAATCTACTGACCTCATCCGTACAGAAACAGGATTATATTTAAAATCTGATTTACTGGGTGAAGTTTTTGGATTGATGTGCAGTTTTAATTTTCGCAGCCTTTCTGTTACCATGAATACAAAAGCGGAATTGCCGGCGATACGTGAAATGCAATTGGAACAAATGCGCAAAAATGTTGTTCAGCTAAAAGGTGAGAAAAAAGCAGACACAACTATTAAGAGAAAGTATCCGCTCTTTAATTTGGGCATGGCAGATTGGTCAGTGATCAACACAAAAGAAATAACCGGAAATGGATTTACAAGAGTAGGGTTAAACCTCGGAGCAATTATAGCCGGCGGAGAAACGAACTTTTATCTAAACTACAACAGCACTGAAAAGTTTGATTTTAAAAAACAATCCTGGATGTGGAAGCTGGTGAATAATAACAGCCCGGCTGTACGCCAGGTTATTGTTGGAAATATTTTTCCGCAGGCAACTTCCTCTGTATATGGTGCCGTTACCGGGGTTCAGGTAAGTAATACACCAACAACATACCGAAAATCTTTTGGCACTTACCGGCTTAGCAATAAAACTGAGCCAGGCTGGCTGGTAGAACTGTATGTTAATAATGTGATGGTAAATTATACCAAAGCAGATGCATCCGGTTTTTACACTTTTGATGTGCCGCTTGTGTACGGAAATTCATCTATTAAGGTTCGCTTTTATGGGCCATGGGGCGAAGAGAGAAGCAAAGAGGAAAATATTAGTATCCCTTTCAATTTTTTACCATTGCACCAGCTTGAATACACAGCCTCAGCAGGCGTTGTTCATGATGAACAAAGTAGTAAACTTGCACGGTTAAATATTAATTACGGTCTTGGTACACACATAACAGTTGGCGGTGGTGTTGAATATTTATCGACCGTTACTTCAGGTAAAACAATGCCTTTTGTAACAGCTTCAGTAAGATTAGGCTCTAATCTCCTGGTATCGGGCGAACACACTTATGGTGTAAGAACAAAAGGTATTGTCACCTATCGTTTGCCTTCCAATTTTTTGTTTGAAGCTAATTATACAAAATTCGCTAAAGGGCAAACAGCTATACGATCGGGTATTAAATCATTTAACAATTATCTTGAAGAAAGGAAAGTTGTTTTATCCATGCCATTCAGAACAAAAAAAATTGTTGCATTTTCAAGATTTAGTTTTAACCAGTTGTTACTTACCAACATGAAATATACCACAACTGAGTTTCTATTATCAGCAATGACAGCAGGTATCAATACAAACTTTACAACATCAATGGTTTACTCTGATCCAAAAAATCCGCTTACGTATACAAATGTTTCAATTGGTTTCAGGTTATTGAAAGGAATAAGAATCACACCTCAAACGCAATATGATTACAAGCTCGGAAATTTAAGCATGTTGAAATGTGAGCTTGAAAAAAATCTTTTCAATAAAGGTTTTATGAATTTAAGTTATGAGAAAAATATTGCGCATCAAACGCAGTACTTTACTGCAGGCATAAGGTATAATTTTTCATTTGCACAAACATCAGTTTCAATAACAAAAAGTAACGAGACAACTTCATCAATCCAATCTGCAAGAGGAAGTCTTTTGTATAATGACAGATCTCAAACGCTGCGTTTTAAAGATCAAAGCAATGTAGGCAGAGGTGGATTGGTTATCGTTTCGTTTTTAGATATGAACAACAATGGAGTGCGTGATAAGGATGAGCCGAAATTAGCAGGATTAAAACTTCGTATCAACGGGGGAAATGTTGTACATAATAAACGCGACACAAGTGTAAGTATCACCGGGCTTGAGTCTTACAATAATTATTATATTGAGCTTGACAGAAACTGCTTTGATAATGTTGCATGGCAAATTAAAAAGCCAACAATGAATGTTTCAATTGAACCTAATCATTTTAAATTAATTGAAGTGCCGGTGGCTGTTATGGGAGAAGTATCAGGAACGGTGTATTTAAAAAATGACAAAGGCGAGAGCGGCTTAGGGCGCATCATTATAAATATTTTTGACAGCAATTCCCATATTGTTGCACATACACTTTCCGAGCCTGACGGATACTTCACTTTTGCAGGTTTGCAGCCGGGTAATTATATTGCTTCTGCAGATAGCAGCCAACTATCAAAATTAAATATGACATCTTCACCACAGTTATCATTTACAATCAAATTAAGTAAAGAAGGGGATATTGCAGATGGACTAAAATTTGAACTTCAAACAAATAAATAAAAAATTATTCATTCCCTTTAAACAGTATGATTTCTCTTTAAAGTACCTGGTAACCACCTATACGATAAATATCAGTATTAGTACCATCATTAAAACTGTTATATATTAATCCAATACTTTTTGCGAACCATCTCTCTTCAGTAAAGAATGGAGTTGCAGGAGCTGAAGTTACAAAATATTCATATCTCACTTTTAGTACATCCGATGAGGTCACAGATCCGCTGGTAGTGGGTGTTGTTGCCTTCTCAAACAATGTCATCTTAATATAAATGGTGAAAGAAACACCACCCGCTAAACCTGTAATGTTTGGAGACTGCCATGTAGTGCCTTGTGGTACATTATCCTTTAAAAAGATATATTCTACATTAGGGGGAGTACCCGGAGAATCAAATCCAAAAAATGCCTGTGTATTAAAATATTCCATATAATCGCCACCCGGTTTTCTATAATACAAAGAATCAGGCGGAGTATTATTTGTTTTAAAAGTTGAATAGTTATTTCCCCCTGCACTCAGGATAAAAGGAATCACATTTATTCTTAAAGTATCAGAAGGCATTCCTCCCTGTAATCCATAATTCCAAAATGAATTAACTGTGGTAGGAAAGTAATCAGTCACTACAGTTCCCGGTGCAAAAATTATTGAAAAATTACACACACTTGTGCCAAATGTTACTGAAAAATTTTGACTGCCTGAATTTGTTGGTGTTCCTGTTCCGGTTAGAATTATAGTTTTTAAACCGGTTGTTGTAAAGTTTCCTGTTGAAGAAAAAATTACTCCATTAACTGTTGCAGTTGAAATTGTATACGCTCCAACAGTAGCAACATTTACTTGAACTGAAACTGTGTTTGCAGCAGTTAATGCCACGCCTTGTTTGTAAGTACCGGCAGGGGTTACAGGCGCACATAAATTTGGACTTCCGCTAAGTGTTCCCGTTGCCGGAGCTACACCTGAGCCAAAGTTTAATGTAAAATTACAGGTGCTGCCGCCAAAGGTTACGGTGAAGTTTTGATTGCCTGAACTAACAGGTGTACCTGAACCATTTAAAATTACGGTTTGCGAACCCGTAGCGGTAAAGGTTCCGGTTTTTGAAAAACTAACACCGTTAACTGTATTAGTAGATATAGTATAGGTACCCGGGGTGGTTACTGTAACCGTAACTGTAACCGTATTTGTAGAAGTGAGCGCAACCCCTTGCGTATATGTTCCGGCATTAGTAACCGGAGTACAAGATCCTGCAGAAACACCCAAGGTTCCAACAGCACCACCACCACCTCCACCACCACCTGTTCCATTAGTGCTTAAATTTATTCTTGATGTAAACTGCCCAAGTGTGAGTTGTTTTAATTTGCTTGTTGAATCTTCTGCTAAGCCTGAAAATATCCCTGTAACACTATTATTACCTATGGCAGTAATGGTTACAATAAACTCTCCTATAAACTGGCTGGCATCGTAAAGGCTTTTTGCCTGGGTAAAATATTGAAAATCGCTTTTAAAAAGAGATGCTTTATAAGTACCTACAGTAAAACTATCTGTTGCGTATAAATGTAAAAGAAAAGTCTGGCTGCCATCTGCTGTTTTACCTTTAAGGTTCATTGTTTTTGTTGTTCCGGTAGTCTCTATATATGCAGAATCCATATTACCTGTATATAGTTTGGTGGAATCATTAAACTGCCAGGTGCCTGCAGAAGTAACAGCTCCTTCTAAACTAAGTTCTTTTTGGCAGGAGAAAAATAAAGGAGTCAGTAATATAATTAGGAAAGCAATTTTTAGCGTTTTCATTAGATAAGTTTTAATAATACAATTACGATACCTGCACTTCATCATTTACGATGGCGCCTGTTTCAACTGTATGAGGATTTGTATCGGCATCACGTTGCCCGAAAAAACGTTTTTGAAATAATAAAATGGCAATAACTCCGGAAGAAATAGCTGCGTCTGCTAAATTAAATATAGGTCTGAAGAATTCAAAATCTTCACCGCCCCAAATTGGAAACCATGAAGGAAAGTGTGCATTCCTGATGATAGGGAAGTACAACATGTCAACAACTTTTCCATGAAAAAATCCTGAGTATCCATGAGCAGGAAAAATTTTAGCTGTGTTACGCATCAGTGTATTACTATCCTCGAAGATCATCCCATAGAACATACTATCAATTAAATTACCGAGAGCACCGGCGAATATTAATGAAGCGCAAATGATAAATCCCGTGTGATATTTTTTTTGAATGATACGTTGCAGGTAAAATATACCGAATATAACAGCTGTAAACCTGAATAAGGTAAGGATCATCTTACCCCAATCACCACCAAACTTCCATCCATAAGCCATGCCTTCATTTTCGATAAAATATAAGCGAAACCAATTACCGATAACAGGATGCGATTCCCCGGCAAAATAATGCGTCTTTACAAAGATCTTCAACACCTGGTCTGCCAACACAATTAAAAAAATAATCAAAAAAACATTTCTTCCTTTCACATCATAATATTAAGCTGTAAATATAATAAAAAGAGAGGTCAGTTAATAGTTGGCAGTTGACAGTATAACTTTTTAACTCCCCTTTAGGGGTAGGGGTTTATTCCTCAAAATAAATTCTCTTAACTCTTTGCGAAATACCGGTCATAATCTCGTAAGAAATTGTATTGCCCCATTTCGCCAATTGCTCTATTGGCAATTGCTCACCAAAAACAATTACTACATCGCCTTCTTTACAATTAATTCCATTCACGTTAATCATTGTCATATCCATGCAAACATTTCCTATAACATGCGCCGGTTTATTTTTAATAAGCATCTTTCCAACACCGTTACTTAATGCACGTGGATAACCATCTGCGTATCCAATTCGCACAGTAGCAATAGTTGCATCTTCATCCAGTATCGTTTTGCAACCATATCCAACGTTTTCACCTCTCTTTACTTTTTTTATTTGTGAAATAGTTGTTGTGAGCGTAGAAACATTTTTTAATGTTTTTTGTACAGAGGGATTGCTGTCGATGCCATACAAGCCAATTCCCAAACGCACCATATCTAATTGCAGATTCGGGTGCAGGCTGATGGCAGAAGTGTTGGCAATGTGTTTAAGAAAATTATAGGGCAGTACATTTTGAAGCGCTTCGCAACATTGCAAAAATACAGTTGCCTGCTTATTGGTAAATGCATCACTGTTTTTATCATCACTAGCTGCAAGATGAGAAAACACCGATTGTACTTTTATTGTATTGTTGTTGGTAAGATGTACAGCAAGATCGGGTAAATCACTTTGTTCAAACCCCAGGCGATGCATTCCTGTGTCCAGCTTTATGTGAACGGGAAAATATTGCATGCCTAATGATTGCACATATTTTTCAAAAGAAGACAAGATGCTAAAGGAAAATATTTCGGGTTCAAGATTATATTGCACCAAAGCATTAAAAGAATTTTCCTCTGGGTTCATCACCATTATGGGAAGAGTGATGCCGGCTTTTCTAAGCTCCACTCCTTCATCAGCATACGCAACGGTTAAATAATCCACGTTATTAAATTGAAGCAGGTTGGCAATTTCATAGCTTCCGCTGCCATAGCTGAAAGCCTTTACCATAGCCATAATTTTTACATTCGGCTGTAATAAATTTTGGTATTGCTTAAGGTTGTGAACAATAGAATTAAGATTGACAGACAAAATTGTTTGATGAACTTTTTGTTCCAGTAACTGGTCAATCTGTTCAAACTCAAAAACCCTTGCACCTTTTAAAAGAATCGTTTCATCATTAAAATGCAGTGTATTAAAATGTGTTTTGAATTCATCAACTGAAACAAAAAAATGTTTCTCTGCGAGAAAAGAAAATTGTTCGTGCTGTAAATTTATTTGCGGACCAATCGCAATTAATCTTTCAATATGTTTTTGCTTTAACAACGAGGCTATTTCAGCATATAATTCATATTCATCTTTTCCGCTTTGCAAAATATCAGAAAGAATTACAGTTTGTTTTTTATGTTGCTTTTGCTGGTGCAAAAAATCAAGAGCGATCTTAAGTGAATTGATATCTGCACTATAACTGTCGTTGATAATAGAACAATTATTTATTCCCTGTTTTAAT
>JBKJSX010000201.1:0-9242 GCA_046594375.1 Chitinophagaceae bacterium | reverse complement strand
ACAAATTAGATAAAACATTGCAGGTATTTCTTGTTCATCCGGGAGGCCCTTTTTGGAAAAATAAAGATGCAGGTGCATGGACAATTCCGAAAGGAGAATTTACGGATGAAGAAAAAGCTTTGGACGCTGCAAGAAGAGAATTTGAAGAAGAAACAGGAACTAAACTCTCCGGAGATTTTATTGAGCTTACACCGATAAAACAAAAGGGAGGAAAAGTTGTTTATGCATGGGCGATACAAGGTGAAATAAATGCGTCGAAAATAAAATGCCAGACAATTGTTGAAATGGAATACCCTCCAAAAACAGGGAAGCTTATTTCTTTTCCCGAAGTTGATAGAGGAGAATGGTTTACCGCAGATGCAGGAAAACAAAAAATTAATTCATCACAGGCAGCACTGATAGATGAATTGATTGAAAAAATTATTGGATAATTATTTTATGCAGGCTGACCAAGTCTTCTCAGGTAATGAACGTGAGATACAATGGCATGTCTCATCTTCCGGTATTCGTGGTATTGAATACCATGTTCCTGGCATGCCTGTTTTATAATTTTACTTATTGCAGGATAGTGAACATGAGATATCTTGGGAAATAGATGATGTTCTATCTGGAAATTTAATCCTCCCACTAACCAACTAATGAATTTATTACCAGTTGCAAAATTAGCAGTAGTAGCCACCTGGTGAATTGCCCATTCGTTTTCTATTTTTCCGGTTGCTTCTTCAGGTAGAGGAAATGCTGTATGCTCAACAGTATGCGCCAACTGAAATACGATACTTATTATAATCCCTGTTGTCATGCTGATGACTAAAAAACCAATCAGCCATGTTACAAATCCCAAAAGATAAATAGGAAGTGCAACAACCATAAAAAGGTAAACGATCTTTGCTGTCCAAAAAGAAATGTGTTCTCTGGTAGTCATTTTTCTTAGTGAAACACTTCCGATCTTTCCTGAAAAATATTTTTTAAAATCTGTAAAAAATATCCACATAATATGAAGCAAACTGTACAGGAACCAAAAATAAATATGTTGAAATTTATGGATCTTCAATTTCTTTTTTCCTTCTGTAAATCTTAACAACACACCAGCTTCAATATCATCATCAACACCTTCGATATTGGTATAAGTATGATGAATGATATTATGTTTCATGTGCCACATAATAGCGCTTGCGCCTAAAAAATTTAAAGAGAAGCCGGCAATTTTATTTACAATTTTATATTTGCTGAAACTGCCATGATTGCCATCGTGCATTACATTGAAACCAATAGCCGAAGTAAATATTGCCATCAGCAAACATTCAGGAATGGCAAGCCACAATGGCGGCGTAAAAAATACAAGATTAATGTATAAAAAAACATAGCTGGCGCAAAAAAATATTGCTTTTGAAAGCAACCATACATCACCTGTCGGTGCTTTTTTTCTTTCAGTAAAATATTGATTTACTCTGGCTTTTATATCAGCATGAAAGGTTGTTTTACCTTGTAAAAATTTTGGTGTTACCATTGTATAAAATGTTTTGTATTGGTATTGGTTTAAGTATTTTTTTGAATCAGGTCATCAAAGCTTTTTAGTCCTATCGTTTTTTTTGATATAAATCCTTCCGCATATTTTACTCCTATTAATTTTCCAAACATTTTGGATCTATAAATTATACTTTCTAAAAATTCTGGAGAAGATATATATGTCTCAGGTTCTTTTAATTCAGGGTTAAAAAATTGAGTTTTATATGCCTTAATCGCTTGTATCTTTTTTTCAAACACATCTGATATGTCTACAACGAAATCAGGATGAAAATATTTGTCCTGGATGTAATTAAAAACATATTTAGGTCTCCATGCTTTTTGCAAAGAACTGTTTTCGCTGGTTTCTATTTTTATCAGTCCTGATAAAAAAGCTGCAGTGTATACAAGGTCTGCTGCCCTTCCATGATCAGGGTGACGGTCTGCGGGCGCATTACATAAAACAATTTCGGGCTGATACTTTCTGATAGAAGTGATGATCTTTTTTTGATGGGCTTCATCATTCATAAAAAATCCATCAGCCATTTCAAGATTCTCTCTTATTTCAATATTCATTATGGAAGCCGCATCCAGCGCCTCATTCATCCTGATCTCAGAACTTCCTCTTGTGCCTAATTCACCTCTTGTAAGATCTGCAATACCTACCTTTTTTCCTTTTGCTATTTCTGCCATTATTGTACCGCTACAACTTAATTCCACATCATCGGGGTGAGCGCCAAAAACAAGTATATCTAATTTCATTTCTTATCAGCCGCAAGTACAGCAAATGGATAGTAATTAATTGGGGTCAAAGGTAATGTAAAACTTTTAGAGGAGTGGTACATTAACTATTCATACATAAACATTCACACCGCATTCGGCATTCAAACTGGTTTAGTGTCCAGGATATTAACCTGCGTAGCCATATAAACGTCGTACTTCTTTTACTATAGTTTCTATGTCAACATCTTCACCTTTGGGATCATACGGTTGCTTTAAATTGCTTCCGAAAATGAAAGCAACTGTTTGCCAGAAACGTGCAGAGAAGCCTCCTTTAAATTGTTTTAAAATCTCATAACAATTGTTACCTGTCTCACGGTTGATAAGTTTCATTAATATCCTCCCCTGGTAAACAGAAAGGTTCGTTATGGGATCTGCAAATTCTTTTTTCAATTCTTTTTCACGGCTGTTGATATAATTAGATATAAATGCCTGATCAGTTTTGCCTGCAATGTGTGCATTAACATCATTCAAAATAAGGGCAGCTCTTTTTGCATAGGGATAAGTAACATACACGGCATTTCTCAGTCTTGTCCACTTTGCCTTTGCACGCATGTTGCCATATGAAAAAACATAAACACCTGCAAGCACTTTAGCTTCCATCGTATCACCTTCAAAAACAACAGCTGATCTTATTAAAGAGTCATTAACGCCCCAATTTGATTGCTGTGAATTACTTTTAGTATAAACGCAAAAAAGTAAAAGCAGTAAGAATATTTTATGGATGATGGTTTTCATTTCCTTGATATAAATTTAAGCTTTTAACTCGTTTATATACGTAAGAACTTATAAAGAATATCTAAAGTTGGAAAATTAATTTGCCAATAAGAACATGTAGAAAAGGCCTGCAACAACAGCGATTAAAACTGCGGCAGCGTACATAGGTTTTATTTTTGCACGTCGGGCTATACTTACAATAAATCCTGCTGCCATAATTATTAATCCCAGCCACACTAAATTGATGTAAGGAAATATGTAAGCTTTAAGCGTTAGAAAGTCTGCAGGAATATCAGATTCTTTTAATGCGATCTTGAATTTTCCATCCTGTGCTATGCCTGACAATTTTAAATATAGGTTTTTAGCAAAGACTGTGTCATCAATATAATTTACTTCAAAATTGCTTATCGTGAGAGCAGGAAAGGCTTTATAGCTTGTGCTGTCGTTGCTGTACACAGTTAATTCAGCAACTAAAGCAGTGTCAGTTGGTTTAAAATGGAATTTTTTATTGTCAGGGTTTTTAAGAACATCATTTAAGATTATATAACCCTTAGAATAAAATATTGAGTCACCAATTTTTATTTCGTGCAAATTAAATTGAGCCGTATCAACAACAGAACTTCTGTCAGATAAGGAAGAAATATATGTGAACACATCATGAAAAAGATAATGCTTGATATCTGGATTTGAACTCAGGTTATTATCCTTCATTCTATACACATCGGGAGTGAGTTCAAAATTTTCAGAAACTTTTCCATCCCCTTCTGTTTTTTGAACAGCTAATTTATAAAATGAACGGTTCTTTTCTTTAACCGCTGAAGAATCTCCTGTATAGGTTACCACATAATTTGCCATTCGCGTTGGCACTAATTTCAACAAGGTTAAATTTTCCAATGGGTCTTCTGAACTTCTGCCTTTCGGATCTTTATCAAACTGCATAAACAATCCTGTTTTGCGGTTATCACTTATTACTTTTTTATTGCCGGAGGAGATTAGCATTCCAACGATCATCAAGGCAAACCCTGTATGGGCAATAGCTGCACCACCGGCTTTTAAATTTCCTTTTAAAACGCTCCAGAGATATGATGCATTTGCGAGCGCAGAAAAAATAGATGCAAAAATAGCGAGATAGATAGCGGATAAAAAACCTGCACCTTGTTTAAAATATTCGATGGGATAACCAACCGCCAATAAAATTGTAATAATTAAAGCAAAAGCAAAAGGAATTGCGATCTTCTTAAAAAAATATTTTTTATCTGTCTGCCTGTATTTAAAATATTGTGAAGCCGCAGTCAGCAATCCAATTATTACCGCAACCAGCACCATCACTTTATTGTAAGTAAATTCCCTGTCCTGGGGGTCAGCAATGTTGCTGCCAAATATTTTATTGTAAACCGGAACAGAAGTTATCGCAATGATAAAAATGGCCGAAAGAAAAACGATCAATGAACCGATGAACATCCAAAACCCCCGTGAAGAAATATTTTCTTCTTTATACACGGCAGGCATTTTTTTAGCATTCTTAAAAAAGAGAATAAGCATAGGGATTGGGATCGCAATTGCAAACAATCCAATCAAAATATTCATTGCCATGCCTGCTTCAGTAAAGGAATGCACTGATGTGTCGCCGAGTATTCCTGTACGTGTTAAAAACGTAGAGTATAATACGAATGCATTAGTTAGAATGATAAATATAAAAGATGCTTTTAAAGAATTGCCGGTAGCATTATAAATTGCCAAACAATGGAGACCTGCGATTAAAATTAACCACGGAACCAACGATGCATTTTCTACAGGATCCCATGCCCAATACCCACCGAAAGATAAAGATTCATAAGCCCATTTTCCACCCATCATTATACCTACGCCTAAAACACAGGCGCTGCCTAAAGCCCATGGCAGAGCAGGTTTAACCCAGTCGCCAAATTGTTTTGTTTTTAATCCGGCATAGGCAAAAGCAACGGGCACAATTGTGCTCGCAAATCCTAAAAATAAAATAGGAGGATGAATGACCATCCAATAATTTCTTAATAAAATATTTAGCCCAACACCATCTTTTATAAATGACAAATAATTTGGATTGCTGAAGATCGGTCCTTCCAATTCATTTCTTGTTAATACAAAAGGACTACTTCCTAAACGTACTTTAAAAAAATACAAACCCAGTAACATCAGTGCTAAAAATACCTGTGCAAAACTTATCACCGTCATCACAGGCGCTTCCCATTTCCTGCTTTTGAAAATTAATATTGTTCCAAGAATGGAATGCCAGATCGTCCACAATAAAAAACTTCCTTCCTGTCCTTCCCAAATGCAGGCTAATAAATATTTTGATTCTAATTCTTTTGATGCATGCTTGTAAGCATACAGATATTCAAAATAATGGTTGGAGCAAATAAAATATATAATTCCGAAAACAATGAGTACAGAAATAAGTTGTGTGAAGAAGGCTCCTCTTGCATACTTAAGCCAGGATAGTTTTAGTGAAGGATCTTCAGTTCGGGAGGCTTTAAAATAAGCGATTGTAGAAACCAGCGATGCTACAAATGCAAGTAATACAAAAAAATGTCCGATCTGCCCGGGTAATAAATGTTCGCCTTCAAACTTCATTGTCTTTTATCAATTGGATTTAGTAACAGTTTTTTCTAACTGCTTTTTATCGTCTTTATATTTAGAGGGACACTTTAATAATATATTGTCACATTCAAAAACATCACCCTTCATTTTTCCCTTTAAAACAATTCTTTCACTTTGTTCTAATTCAGGAGGTTTGGAGTTGCGGTAAATAACTTTGGTTGAATTTCCTAAGGTATCAACTGCATGGAAGGCGAGGTAATTCGGATCTTTTATAGCATCGTATTCAACTGGAAATTTTCTATCAAGTTTTGCGATAAGGTGAACATATTTGCCTTGTTTGTTTTTTGCTGAGTTTATACTGTCGTAAGTGGAAAAATCAACGGAGTACATAAGCAATCCACCGATAGCAACGGCAATTGTAATCAAAATAATTATGTGAGAAGTCTTCATTAAATTAATTTAACTCTGCAAATTTACTTTAAAAGGGTTAAGATATTCTTTAACTGCTGTTATTTTTATAAGCCGCATAGATGATTTATCTCATGTTGTATTTATTTACGTTTGGTTTGGTTTATGGTATCTATCTTTGCGGGCGTTTTTTTAAAGTTTCATTTGTAATATGATAGACATAGCCAATTTTGATCCCAATGCCGTGGGTAATCCTAACCACAATATTTTTGGTTTACCTTTTACCGAAGAGGACGCAGCACTTATAATTATTCCCGTTCCGTGGGAAGTGACAGTAAGTTATAAAGCAGGTACAGCAAGGGCTCCCGAACATATGTGCAAAGCAAGCGTACAGGTTGATCTTATTGATGCTGATGTAAAGGATGGCTGGAAAAAAGGCTTTTTTATGAGGGATATAGATAAAAAAGTGCTTATGAAAAGTGATTACCTACGCAAAGAAGCCGAGCTTTTCATCAATTATATTTCGCAGGGAGAAAGAGTGTCTGATAATAAGTTCATGTGCAAAACCTTAAAAGAGGTTAATGCAGGTAGTCTTTTTTTAAATAATTGGGTTTATGAGCAAACAAGTGTGTTACTTAAAAAAGATAAATTGGTAGCGCTTGTAGGAGGCGATCATAGCACCCCTTTAGGATTTTATAAAGCAATTGCTGAAAAACATGGTGAATTTGGGATTATCCAAATTGATGCCCATTGCGATTTGCGGGAAGCTTATGAAGATTTCATTTACTCTCATGCTTCCATTATGTACAATGCACTTGGTGAGATACCGCAACTGGTAAAATTAGTGCAGGTAGGAGTGAGGGATTATTCTGAATCGGAAAGTGAATATATCATTAACAGCAATAAAAGAGTTGTAACTTATTTTGATAAAGACATTAAAGAAAGAATGTTTGAAGGTGATTCATGGAAAAAGATAACTGATGAAATTGTTGATCACCTGCCGGAGAAAGTTTACATAAGTTTTGATATAGATGGATTGGATCCCAAACTTTGTCCCAATACCGGAACACCCGTTCAGGGCGGTTTTGAAACAGAGCAGATATTCTATCTCTTTAAGAAAATATTGCAGAGCGGAAGAAAATTAATAGGCTTCGATCTGAATGAAGTTGGTATTAGCAATAATGAGTGGGATGAAAATGTTGGTGCCCGGGTTTTATTTAAACTCTGCAATTTGATGGTGGCTGAAAATATCTTTGATGCAAAAAATTGAGCTAACTCTTAAAAATGAAAAAGAAAGATCATACAGGAGAATAATTCTTTTGTTTGTTATTCTTCATACACTTTTATTTACCTATCTATTGTTTGATGGTTTGCTTTGGAAGAAGGCTGCTGCAGGATTAGCTTATATCATTCTCTATACTGCATACAGATTGCTGGTAACAAATACAACTAAACAAAAATTTTCTTACGGGTCAGGATTTTTTTTTGTGTTTGCTGTGTTTTTTCCGATAGTTTGGGTTATGGCAGCAGACATTTTTTTATTTATCCTTAGTACAGTTGCACTCCAAAAAACAGTTTTTATTTTTGATAAATCAGAAGTCCAGAAACTTAATTTTCCTTCTAAAAAAATGGAGTGGCAACAGTTTTCAAATGTGATCTTAAAAGATAATATTTTAACGCTCGATTTTAAAAATAACAGGTTTCTGCAGGCAGAAATTGAAACAGAAAATATCAATGAAGATGCTTTTAATACCTTTGCAAAAGAACAATTGGTAAATACATAAATTGAATCACTCTCCCTACATATTATACTCTGATGGTAAAGGAAATATTTTTGAAGATACCTCTCTTTTTGCAACAGGAAGAAGCGGATGGAATGCAATGCCCATTCCGCAGGATGAATGGATAGAGCTGCCTGTGGGCGGGCAATTGTACGAGTTGCCGGAACGTCGCGGCATTGGTATTGACGTGGCATCCGGTGAAATGCGTTTATGCGAAAAAGGCTGGGCAGTCGCTGCTTTTATTCCTCCGGCACATACAGGTTTATATATTGCTGCCTACGAAAGTTTACCCGGCGCTGAAACCCTACCTCTATTTTGTTACACAGCTGCAGGCTGGTATAATGAAAAATTTTATGTTCCCGCCATACGAATTGAAAAAGATGTTCGGCAGGAAAGTGAAGGATTTTTAAATGAAAAAATTAATGAAGGTGTAATCACTTATTTATCTGCATACCCTCACAACCGTTTGGTAAAACATCTTGCAGATAATTGTTGCAACACATATCATTGTCCGGCTGCAAGAAATTATTTTATGGGCAGATGGGAGTGCCCTGTTCCTACATCACCTGCATGCAATGCAAATTGTATCGGGTGTATTTCCTTTCAACCGCAGGAAGAAACAATTATTTCCACGCAGGACAGGCTGATGTTTAAACCAACGGCAGAAGAGATAACAGAGTTTACTGTTCCTCATTTGAAAACAGCGCCTTTTCCCATAGTAAGTTTTGGACAGGGTTGTGAGGGAGAACCATTATTAATGTGGCAAACAATTAACGAAGCTATCATTGAAATAAGAAAACATACAGATAAGGGAAGCATAAATATTAACACTAATGGCTCTGATCCCAAAGCTGTAAAAGTCTTGTGTAAAGCTGGTTTAAACAGTATTAGGGTAAGTACAAATTCTGTTAGAGAAGAAATTTATACACCTTACTACCGTCCAAATAATTATCATTTTAATGATATCATTGAAAGCCTTAAAGTAGTTAACAACTTCGGGGGATGGACGAGTATAAATTATTTTGTTTTTCCCGGAATGACGGACAGCGTTGATGAATATGAAGCCTTAAGAAAAGTGATTAAAGAAACAGGATTGAAGATGATACAATGGAGAAATTTTAATATTGATCCAGATTGGTATCTGGAAAAAATCGGTGTTGCTGATACAGGCGAATGTATAGGTATAAAACAGATGATGGAATTAATAAGAGAAGAATTTCCTGATTTGAAATTCGGATATTTCAATCCCTCAATCGAAAGAATAAAAGGTGATTTTGAAATCGATTTTGCACATTGAAAATGTCTGAACTGAGATTTATGGGATTAATGGATAAATAAGAAAAAAATATGGATTCATTTTATTGTAAGATGAAAACCTAAACTTTTAGTTATTCTAAAAATCTCTAAATCTACCCAAATCGCGGTTCAGATAATTACTTAACATAACCCTTAATATATTTTGCCCAGGTAGTAATA
>JBKJSX010000178.1:0-10405 GCA_046594375.1 Chitinophagaceae bacterium | reverse complement strand
TTAGTGGATGACAGGATTTTTACCTGTACGCTTTGATCATTCTTTCTCTTCCATACATATCATTTTTAATTTCTGTTTTAAATTTTTTCTCTGAAAATATTTGTTCTGCTTCTTCTGTATAATCTTCATGCACTTCAACAAAAATTTTTCCATTTTCTTTTAAATGCATCTCAGCAAAAGATGCTATTTTTTTATAAAAAATAAAAGGATCATCATTGGCTACAAACAAAGCCAAATGTGGTTCATATTCAACAACGTTTTTTGCCAGTTTATTTATTTCATTTTCCGGAATATATGGCGGGTTACTTACAATGACCTCAAATAATGGCAATGATGTCCACGATATTTCATTTAAAAAATCAAATTGAATAAAATTGATCGGGACATTTTGATCCATTGCATTTTTTTTAGCAACGTGCAAAGCATATTCACTAACATCAATTGCAAAAACTTCTGCATTCTGCAATTCTTTTTTTAAAGCGACAGCAATACATCCACTCCCGGTTCCAATATCCAAGATTGTGAGTTGGGAGTTGTTGGTTATGAGTTGCGATACTTCCTTATTCCTTATTTCTAATTTCTTATTTCTTATTTCTTCTACAACCCATTCAACCAGTTCTTCTGTCTCCGGTCTTGGTATTAATACACGTTCGTTTACAAACAATTTGATTTTATAAAACCATGCTTCTCCTAAAATATATTGAACAGGCTCATACGCTAAAAGCCTTTGCAGTATAGCGTTTAATTGTTGAACTGTGGAATTGCTGAATTCTTGTTCTTTCTGTGTAACTCTATCTAATCTTTTGTTATTGGCAATGTTTTCAAAAACCCAGTCAGCAATATATGCTGATTCTCTTTCATCATAAACTGTTTTTAATTGCGCCGCAAAATCTTTGTACTGTTCAACACTTGTCATCATTCAAAAATAACAGAAAGAAAATTATTGATTTCGCACACTAGTCTACATAATCTTCGCTCTTTTCCCTTCTTCACTTGTGGAGAAGGGTAGGGATGAGGGTAGTCTAAATAATCTTCGTCCTTTCCCCTTCTTTTTCGCAAACTGCGGGATAGAGAATGGCAGGGATGAGGGTATAATCAAGAAAACCCCTCCGAATTAACGGAGAGGCTATTCTCATCCAAACAATCCAAAATTAAGAGTTCTTATTAGTTGGACACATTGAAGAACATGGATCGTTGGCTTAAAAACGTGGACAGCGTGTTGCGTCTTTGCTTGAATTATACCTGTCGAAAAAAGTTTGGTAAGAAAATGATATCTCAAATCCGCCGCGGCTATTGCTGGCAGTTTTTAGCTGAGATACGTTTGCATCGTAGCTAACTGATATCGTAAAAGGTTTATATTCCATTTTTGCTACAGGGATCATTGCATCTTTCCATCTTAAAAATGCACCTGCTGAAAAAATATATTTTGGATCAACAGGATCATCCAGTTTGTAAGAATATAACACACCGCCTATTGCTTCTTTACTGGTACCCTGTTTTGAATAATCGCCATGAAATGTGATATAAGAATAATCAGTTACACTCATGCGAAGCCCTGCTGATAAAACCCATTTAGGCATTAACTCGATATTGGGATTTTGATAAAAAGAAATTTTGTTAGAATGATTTACGTGATGATAAGCCGCACCTATAAAAAGATTATCGTCTTCGCTTTGCCCAACCTGAGAATTAAAACTAATACCAACACTTCCATCAAAATAGGTATATCCTGAATTTGAAAAAGTTTCACCATCATTTAAAGTTGGATCATAAGCGGAGCCATTGTACTGGCTGTTGGTTGTGATTTTGGAACGGTCAATCCTTCTTTGAACTAGACCGCCCATGAAGCCAAGTGATAAGTACATATTTTTTTCTGCACTCAAAGATTTATGGTAATTAACTACAGGCAAAATATGGGTTGCGGTTAATGCAACTGTTCCGGCTTTATCATACAACACTTCTCCACCCACACTTAAAAAATCATTGGTGCTGCCAATGGGTAATTTATATTCTGCATTAATGGATCCTGTTTGATAAGGCACAGTAACGCTGCCCCATTGTGTTCGGTAAACGCCTTGTACTCTTAAGTCTCCTGTAAAAATTCCGGCAAGTGCAGGGTTACGAAGTAAGGGCGTTTCAAAAAATTGGGAGAAATGTATATCCTGTGAATATCCTGAAACAGAAATGGTGAATGTAATAACTATGCAGAAAAAACCTTTTTGGAAAATGTTTTTCATGGTTCAGGATTTGGATATTGGGACAACAAATGTTATCAAAATGTAAACGCATTTACATCAATTTTATTTCAAAATAATTATTCTTTTTTATTTTTTGAAATGAATACGAAAGAGTTATGAGTCATTATGATTTAACCCTGAGCTAGAAAGCCCTATATGCCCCCGAAGAAGGAGATCAAGAAGATTATGGAAAGGATTTTATTTGTCGAACAGTTATGATTGATTTGATATATTTTTTTATTAACAATTTAATATTGTCCATCAACAATAAAAAGCAAAGGCTGAAAATCTTCAGCCTATTGCAGTCATTATAAAACCAAGCGCCTTTACTGTATCAGTGCTACATTTCCTTTATAACTTAATACCGTATTATTTTCGCAGAGAATATCAATTATGTAAACAAACACATCAGGGTTCATCTTTTTTCCTTTATACGTTCCATCCCATCCGGCAGATGCATCATTGGCATTAAAGTTTGCTTTTTCATAAACCACTTCTCCCCAACGGCTAAATATCCTAAAGGTTTTAACGCTGAACACACCTGTTCCTCTCGGATAAAAAATATCATTTGCTCCATCATTGTTTGGCGAGAATGTATTTGGTATAAAAACATTTGCATTATTGCACAACACATACACAGTAACCTTGTCTCTTGCTTTGCAACCTCCATCATTAGTTACTTCTACTGTGTATTCTGTTGTTTGCGGTGGCTTAACTGTTATACCAGGAAACCTGTTTCTGAAAATTCCTGATGTTGGTGTCCAAACAGTATTGAGAACATCAGTTGAAAGAATTGGATCGATGTCAAGCGTTTGACCAACATTAATTGTTTTATCACTTCCTGCGTCAACTGTTGGTATTGGGAAAACTTTTATAGGTACAAAAGCTGAATCTTTAAAACATCCTTTATCATCAACACCAATTACTTTATAATTTGTTGTAGTTAGCGGTGTGGCAATTGGATTTGCAATTGAGGGATTGTTGAGTCCAATAGCGGGAGACCATGAATAAAATGTTGCGCCATTTGCAAAAAGAGGTGCTGATCTTCCTTTGCATAAAGTATCGCCATTGCTCACCTGCATTTTAAATGGCAGCCGAACGGAAAGCAATACAGTATCCCATGCAACGCATCCATTAACACTTGTTCCTTTAACGGTATACTGAATACTACTATCAGGTTTTACAATTGGGTTTGCACAGCTGCTGCATGATAACCCAGTTGAGGGAAACCATGTATAAGATATGGCTCCGGTTGAAGTTAAATTTATCGTTTGCCCGAGGCAAACAATTGAATCAGCATTTGCTTTTATTGGAGGCAAAGGATAGGTCTTAATAATTTTTGTTGCAGAATCTTTACAACCACTGCTGTTTGTGGCAGTTGCTTTTACGTTGTATGTTCCTGCGCCTAAATAAAATTGTGCAGGTGGATTTTGTAACGTCGATGTTTTACCATTGCCAAAATTCCAGTTCCATTTAAATATAGAAGTATCAGGCGTTAATATTTGTCCGGTGAAAGTTATTGTTGCCGGAATACAAATTCCATTGTTTGATGAAATGCTGATCTTTGGGCTGGCAACAATTTTAATCGGTGTAGGATTTTGTGTTGTATCAGTACATCCAGCCTGTGTTGTAACTTTTAATCTTGATATATAATTTCCAGTTGATCTATAAGCATGAATAGGATTTTGTTGAGTAGATGTGGAACCATCACCAAAATTCCAAAGATATCCTTTGATGATATCATTGCTTATACTTAGATCTTTAAAAGATATATAACCTGAATCGCATAGTGTAGTTGTATTAAAACTGAAGTCAGCCTTTACAGCATAAACCCTGATCGTATCTATTCCTACAATCGGTACCTGGCACCCAGCAGCATCTACCAATATCATTTTAGGTAAATAGAATCCTGGGTTTGTATAGGTGTGCGAAACTGTTGAATCAGGTGTTGATAATGTTCCTCCATCATTATAATCCCAGATGAATGTGATATTATCTTTTGTTTTTCCTATAAAATCTGTTGTCAATGGATTACAGCCGGTAATATTTGTGTAATTAAAAGATCCTTGCGGGCCTTTTACATCTATCTGCTTCGTTTTAGTATCAACACATCCATTGAAGCCTGTAACAGTTAGCACAACATTAAAAGTTCCCGGCGTTGAATAAAAATGCGTTGGGTTATCTAATGATGATGCACTTCCGTCACCAAAATCCCATGTACGTGAAATAAAATTCTTTGAAGTATTGGTAAATGTTATAACCAGCGGGGGGCATCTGCTCACAGAATCACTAAGCAAAAAATCTGCTTTAGGATCAGCAAGTGTTACATAATTATTTTTTACAACTTTATCTGTACATCCATATTGATCAGTGATAGCTAAACTAATTGTATAGATGCCCTGTGTTGTGTATAGATGAGTTGGATTTACTGCTGTGGATGAGGTTCCATCTCCAAAATCCCAATTGTACGTTAGGTTTGGACCCGTTGATAAATTTGTAAAACTGATTACCTGGGCATGGCACGACATTGTATCGGTGCTTATAAAATCTGCTACAGGTTTTGATATAGTTAATGTATTTACCTGACTCAAACTATCACTACATCCTTTTGCATCAACAACAGTAAGTGATACAGAAAAAATTCCTGCAGTTGCATAAGTATGTTGAAATGGTGGTGCTGTAAATGTTTGTGTAACGCCATCACCAAAATTCCAAGTCCAGCTTTGTATAGGGAAACCATCGGAAGAAGAGCTGTCAGTAAATGTTATTGCATTGTTTAAACATATTCCCGGAGGGCTGCTTTTAAACCCAGCAGAAGGCCCACCTACTTTTATATACAAGTCCTTCACAGCAGTATCCATACATCCGATCTTAGTAGTGATTATAAGCGAAACGCTGTACCTGCCTGCCTTTGTATAAATATGATTTACTGCATTACTGTCAAAACCTTCCGTGCCATCACCAAATTTCCAGTAGTATGAGCTTACATTGGCAGCATTCATGTTGATAGCCTTAATATTTACTGATAACCCTCTGCAAATAATTGTATCGCTTGCATCAAAATCTGCTTTTTCAATAACTATTATTACTGATTGTGTTTGCTGGTAAGTGCAACCTGTTTTAAAATTGGTAACAGTAAGTGTAACATCGTAACTACCTGTGCTTGCATAAGTATGAAACCCCGGATTTTGTAACAAAGAAGTTGTTCCATCTCCAAAATTCCACTGCCAGGTATCAGCACCAATTGAATGGTCAATAAATTCTATCTGCTTTGGATGAGCACAATCTGAAAGTGCTGCAAAGATGGCGATTGGTGGGCTTATGTGTACATAATCCACAAATTTCAAAGTATCAGGACAACCATTATTCCAAACAATTAATGTAACAGTAAAATATCCTGTATCCTGGTATACATGCATAGGATTTTGATCACTGGCGGTTGCCCCATCTCCAAAAAGCCATAGCCATTTATCGGGCTTACCACCTGTTGTAAGATCAGTAAAAACTACAGGAATCTTTGCACAAACATCTCTTGGTGTTGCTACAAAATTCAATTTAAGTTTTGTGCCCGCAACAATTCCATCTACAACAGAAGTTGTAGCAGTACATCCTACCGCAGTATTTATGGTTACAGAAATTGTGTAACTACCGGAAGCAAAAGTATGAGTAGGATTAGCAAGTGCAGAAGTAGTGCCATCACCAAAATTCCATAAATAACTTGTTACAGGATCTACAGAATTTACATTAGCTGTAAAACTAAAAGTAAGAGGTGCACAATCTTTAAAAGGCAAGCCGGGAATACTTATTGTTGGTGATTGAATTTTTATGTAAGATGGCTTAACTAAAGAATCATTACATCCTGCACCATTTGTGGCAACAAGCTTTACATCATAAACACCTATTGCTGAATAAATATGTGTTGGATTTTGTTGAGTAGAAGTTGTACCATCCCCAAAGTCCCACGAATAAATATTTCCTGCGGTAACATTGCTGCTAAAATTTACAGTTAATGGCGCCGTGCATGATCCTGTTTTATCGGCAGTAAAAGTTATTACCGGTTTAACCAAAACATTTACTGATCTTGAAATTGAATCGGCACAAGCCCCGAAACCGGCAACCATCTTTATTATGTAAGTGCCCGTTGTGTTGTATGTTTTAACTGGATTAATAGCATTAGAAGTAGTACCATCACCGAAATCCCATGTAACATTTGACGGTACAGGTACACTTGTATTTGTCAAATTAAAGGGAGAGCGTTCACAAATAATTGCTGGTGCTGTAAAATCTGCTTTCACATTTCCAACCGTAATTGCATTAGTTTTTGTGATCGTATCTGTACATCCTGTTGGATTTAAAACTATCAGCTTTACAGTATACGTTCCTCCAGTATTGTAAGTATGTGTGGGGTTAGTTAAAGCAGATGTTGTACCATCACCAAAATCCCATAGATAGGTAAGAGCACCACTGCCTGTTGAAGTATTGGTGAAACTTACCATAGATGGAATTGTGCAGGAATTGGGAGCTGAAAAAGTGAAACCTGCCTTAGCGCCACTTCCAATCTGAACATATTGGGCTTTTGTTATTGTAGTAATGCATCCAAAGGAGTTGGTGGCTCTTAATGATACATTGAAATTTCCTGCGGCAGGATAAGTGTGTGATGGGCTTGGGGTTGATGAAAGATTACCGTCTCCAAAATCCCACTCCCATTTATTTATGCTGCCACTCCCTGCAATGCTTTGATCAGTAAATTGAACGGGTAAAGGAAAACATCCAATTAAAGGAGAACCTAAATATGCTACAACAGGTACTCCATATACTGTAATGAACTGGCTTTTTACAACCTGATTTGTACCGCTGGCATTGGTTACAATTAATTTTATATTGTATTGTCCGGGAGCAAAATAAGTAACTGCCGGGCTCTTTAAAAATGAGATGGTGCCATTGCCAAGATCCCATTGCCAACTTGTAGGATTGCCCGTAGAAAGATCAGTAAAATTTACAAGAAGTGGTGCACAACCTGATATTGGAGTTGCTGAAAAATTTGCACTTAGTTGTGCCCTGCAAATAAATGCCTGGGAAAGTAAGATAAAAAACAGAAGCCATTTGCAGTTGCCTGCTTTGCGGACTACCATTAGATTGCTTGGTTTTTATAATGATGCTTGGATGCCAACAGGTTTCCCTGTCAACTTATTGATAACTGAAATTCATATAAAAAATTGTGTGCTGTAGTGCATTTATTTTTGCATTGGAAAGATGGCGCAAACAGTCGTGAAACCTTTAAACAGCCATTCATGGTTTAAAAAAACAAACTCAAAAGAAGTTACAGGAAGTGTTATTACAAGTTTGCTTTAATATGTGTTGCTGCTCCATGTGCCGCTATATACTTTTGTTTTTTTTCTAATCCCGCTTTTGCCGTGGAATGATCGGTCTTAAACATTTTAAAAGTATAGCCGCTATACTGTGCAGTAATATCAACCCATTATTAGTAGCCAGGTTTATAATAAAATTCGGTTAAGAACATTTGTTTCAAAGCACGATTCCAAAATTGTGCTGGTACCGGTTACAGCATGTAATTCTTTTGAGGAGGAAGAGAAACAAAATACAGCAAGAAAAAAAAATAAAACCGGTTTGCGAAGAGATAAAATCATATTGATTAGATTTTCCTGGGGCTAAATAAAGTTAATCCATTTTTGAAAGCTATAACTATCCTGTTAAGCGCATTCTGTAAGCATTCATTGCTGTAATACCTAATTTTTTTATTAGCCCGTAATTTACAACCAAACCAACAGGAGCACCAATTACAGGAACAAGCTGAGCCATCTTTGCAATATCAATGTAATCCCTGTACTCCTGCTGAAATATTCGCCAGTCAAATTGATTGATATCATCAGGAAGGTATTTACTTTTCTCATCCCAATCTGTCATCTTCAGGTATACATTCTTCCTTTCCTCATGGCTGCAAAATGCAAGCTGGAAAATATGAAGTATGTAAAGCCTTTCTTTATAATCATCAGTTCGGTATCCGTACAAAGCAGCAATCTCAAAAAGCAATTTTATTTTTATAACAATTAATAAAGGGAAATCTGCCAGTCCCAGCAAAATGCCACCAGCCCCTGTTATGCCACCTTCCAATGCGGCCGTATTGCGGAAAAATTTTATTCTTTCTTTTACCCTTACTTCCATCATTTCAATATCATCTTCTTTAAGGGGATCTTTTGTTGTGTATTTGGCCCCAAACAATACCGCCTTAACCATTTGCCTGATGGTTGCAGTTATAGCTTTATGAATTTTTTCAGGTATCCAGGTGTTGATCTTTGCCTGCATTTTTTTTGCAAGACTATTTAATAAAGAAGGTTTGGCAAGCATTTGTTTTTGCCATTTTTTAAGTTCATTAAATATCTTCTCTTTATACAACATCATAAAATCTCAAAAATTATTATGAAGATAGAACTCGAACAGTTAAATATTCGTTTATGAAATGCAGAATGAGTGGATTAAGATTATTACTTATCTTGATAAAAAAAGTGCCCATGAGATCTAACCACATGAAATCATTTTTAATTTTTCTCATTTACTTTTCTACATCCGCAGTTTTTGCGCAGCAGTTTGGAGGCAATCCCCCATCAGTAAAATGGAACCAGGTAAACACCCCATCAGCAAGAATAATATTTCCGAACCAGATGGACTCATCTGCTACAAGAATTTCAAATATTATTTCTTACTTACAGAAATCAACACAAAAGACAATTGGCACAAGGCAGAGAAAAATAAATTTAGTGCTGCAAAATCAAACTACCATTTCTAATGCTTATGTTGGGTTAGGACCATATCGCAGCGAATTTTTTTTAACTCCGCTACAAAACAGTTTTGAGTTGGGAAGCCTGCCATGGACCGACCAGCTTGCCATTCATGAGTTTAGGCATGTACAGCAGTTCAGCAATTTTAATGTTGGTTTATCCAACCTTTTAAGAATATTTTTTGGTGACGAAGGACAGGCACTGGCAAATAATGCTGCTATACCCAACTGGTTTTTTGAAGGCGATGCAGTGTTTAATGAAACCAATGTAAGCATGCAGGGTCGTGGGAGATTGCCCTTTTTTTATAAAGATTACCGATCATTGTGGCAGGCTGATAAAAACTATAGCTGGATGAAATTGCGCAATGGTTCTTACAAAGATTTTACTCCTGATCATTATGCTTTAGGATATTTATTAGTGGCTTATGGAAGAGAAAAATATGGAGACGATTTCTGGAAAAATGTTACGTATGATGCAGCATCTTTCAAAGGATTGTTTTATCCTTTTCAAAAAGCAATTAAAAAATATTCAGGCAAAAACTATGTTGAATTTAGAAATGATGCTTTGAATTATTTTAAAAACAGGTTTGATCCGAAGAATGGAAAACAAAACAATCCTTCTCACAAAAAATTTCTTAATGAAGAATTCCCTTCATTTACAGATGACAACACAATTGTTTATGTAAGATCAGAATATAAGCACCTCCCAACATTTGTAATTAAAAATGGTAATTCAGAAAAAAAGTTAAGAGTAAAAGATGTTTCTATCGACAATCATTTTTCTTACAACAATGGTAAGATTATTTATGCATCATATCATCCTGATATACGCTGGGGGTATAGAGATTACAGTGATCTGAGAATATTGGATGTAGCTACCGGCAACCAGCGATCGCTTACTCATCACACAAAATATTTTTCTCCTGACATAAGCAAAGATGGAAACACAGTAGTTGCTGTACAGGTTTCAACAAACGGAAGATCAACGCTGCAACTATTAAATGCTTTCGATGGAAGTATAAAATCTTCAATTCCAAATCCCGGTAATTTATTTTATACCTATCCAAAATTGTACGGTGATAAAATAATTTCTGCAGTAAGAGATACTGCGGGGAAAATGTCGTTAGCAATGATCGAAGCTATTAATGGGAATACGGAATATGTAACTCCCTTTTCGTACAATGTAATTGGCTTCCCTGCCGTATATAATGATACAATATATTTTTCTGCAACGCATGGAGAAGAAGATAAATTATTTGCTTATTCTGTTAATAGCAAAAAACTATTTGCCCTGCAATCTTCTCTATTAAAAAATGGAATTGGCAATTACCAGCCATCAGTAAGTAATGATCAAATTATTTGGACAACTTTT
>JBKJSX010000174.1:0-11003 GCA_046594375.1 Chitinophagaceae bacterium | reverse complement strand
TGCATGGCATATCAGTTTTCATTTGGGTGTAGATGGCATTTCAGTTGCCATGATCTTGTTAACTGCATTTGTTGTTGTTGCGGGTGTACTGGTTTCCTGGAACGTAACAAAGATGACAAAGGAATTTTATTTCTTACTCATCTTACTCAGCCTTGGCGCTTATGGATTTTTTCTTTCTCTTGACCTTTTCATTTTATTTTTCTTTTTAGAGATCGCTGTTATCCCAAAATATTTACTCATCGGAATTTGGGGAAGCGGCAAAAAAGAATATGCTGCAAACAAATTAGCGCTGATGTTAATGGGTGGTTCTGCATTGGTATTGGTTGGATTACTGGGTATTTATTTTTCCGGTACTGAACGCAGTTTTGATCTAATCAAATTATCGCAACTGCATATTCCCATACCAACACAGATGATCTGTTTTCCATTATTGTTTGTAGGCTTTGGAGTATTTACTGCATCGTTTCCTTTTCATACATGGGTGCCCGATGGTCACTCTTCTGCGCCAACTGCAGGGTCAATGTTTCTTGCAGGCATTTCCATGAAACTCGGTGGGTACGGTTGTTTGCGGGTTGCAACTTACATGATGCCCGAAGGAGCAAAAGAATATGCAACGATAATAATTGTGCTTTCGGTTATTGCAATTTTATATGGCGCATTCGCCACGATGATGCAGAAGGATCTAAAATATCTAAATGCATATTCATCTGTTAGTCATTGCGGATTTGTTTTACTCGGCATTGGTATGTTAACCAAAACTTCCATTACGGGTGCTGTGATGCAAATGGTTTCGCATGGTTTGATGACGGCACTCTTCTTCGCTGTTATTGGTATGATATACGAACGCACACATACAAGGCAGATAAATGAAATGGGAGGCTTGTTGAAGAAGATGCCATTCATTAGCACAGTATTATTTATTGTTGGTTTGTGCTCTCTTGGTTTGCCGGGCCTGAGCGGATTTGTTGCAGAGATGACTGTGTTTATGGGCTCATGGCAACATCCAGATACTTTTAGGAGAGTCTCTACAATACTGGCTTGTCTTTCGATTGTTGTTACTGCAGTGTATATTTTAAGGGCCGTGGCAAAAGTAGCGATGGGACCATTAAAAGATGAGTTTAAAAATGTAGCAGATGCCGCATGGAATGAAAAACTTGCAGCATTTATTTTAATAGCGGGGATAATAGCGATTGGTGTTGCACCTTTCTGGCTTAATGATTTGATAAGCCCTGCAACAGAAATAATAATGCAAAAAGTTTTGCCATAAGATTTCACAAGACCTTGAAAGTTTTTAAAACCATCAGGGTTTAATAAAAAAAATTGGATGAAGGAATTTCTCACATTGATGAAGCCTGAACTGCTAATAACAGTTATCATTTTCCTCCTCCTGTTTATTAAAATAGGAAAGGGAGTAAAAAATGAATCCATGTTATTACTGATACAGGTTTTATTATTACTAAATTTTATCGCAGGATTTTTTTTCAACAAAGACGGAGTTTTGTTTGATGGCATGTACCAGACAACAAACATGATCGCCATGCAAAAAAATATTTTGAGCCTGGGTGTTTATCTCATTTCATTATTATTTGCAGGCTGGTTTAAAAGATCAGAACACATGCCGGAGTTTTTTATGCTGATGCTTTCTGCATTGTTGGGAATGTTCTTTTTAATTTCAAGCGGCAACCTGCTAATGTTCTTTTTATCACTGGAGCTCGCCACTATTCCGGTTGCAGCCATGGCTAATTTTGATCTTGATAAAAAAAGATCATCAGAGGCTGCGATGAAGATGATCTTATCCTCTGCCTTTTCCTCAGGAATTTTATTGTTTGGTATCTCCTTAATTTATGGAGCAACGGGCACCATCAGTTTTGCAGAACTGCCAAAACATTTGGATGGAAATTCTTTACAGATATTGTCGTTGGTATTTTTATTTTCAGCCTTTGCTTTTAAATTATCCATTGTTCCTTTCCATTTATGGACAGCTGATGTTTATGAAGGTTCGCCGATTGCAGCCACTTCATTTCTTTCAGTGATATCAAAAGGGGCAGTGGCTTTTATTTTCATGGCTACTTTATACAAAGTATTTCAACCGATGCACGAGGTGTGGTATAATTTGGTGATGATCTTATCTATTGCCACCATGGTTATCGGAAACCTGTTTGCATTGCGGCAACAAAATATAAAACGCTTCCTTGCTTTTTCTTCCATTGCCCAGGTTGGTTTTATTTTGGTGGGTATCAGCAGCAATTCAATTGAAGGAACTACAGCCGTTATTTATTTTATTCTGATCTATATGTTTTCTAACCTGGCAGCATTTGGTGTGGCAGCAGCCATTTCATCGCAAATTAATAAAGAAAATATTGATGATTACAAAGGACTTTATCAAACCAATCCTTTTTTAAGCTGGGTGCTTGCACTGGCATTATTTTCATTAGCCGGCATTCCGCCAACAGCCGGATTTTTTGGAAAATTATTTTTGCTGACTGCAGGTGCATCTAAAGGAAGTTATTTCTTTATAACTGTTGCCGCACTTAATATGATTGTCTCTTTGTTTTATTATTTGCGTGTTGTGCGTGCTGTATTTATGGAGAAGAATGAACAACCAATTGAAAAAATAAAAATTGATCCTTCTGCAAAACTTGGATTAACGATTTGTACGGCGGGTATTGTGTTGACAGGTTTATTGGGTTGGATCTATGATTACATCCATTCATTAAGTTAGTTATGGCAATAAATAAAAATCACGAATTTGAAGAACTGGATGGCGTTAAATGTGGCATAGTAGAAAAGAATGTATCGCCTGAAAGAGTTATCTTCTTAAAAAAATTGTTGGAGTATAACAAGTATACAGTGGTGGTTGTTCCATCACCTCCGCCAAAAGTTGCAGCTGCTCCTCCGATAACTATCGGGATAAAAATTGAAGATGGAACAGAGCTTCTGCCTACACCACTGCCGTTGCCAGTGCCGGAAACATTTACAGTTGGCGTTACAGATTATACTTTTAATTCCATCAATGCAATTTTTGGAAGGCTGCTTAAAACGCCAGATGGGCATGTGGTTACGTTAGCCTACTGGCATCAAGAGGAAAATATTTCTCATGATGACATCCCTTATTATGATAAGAACAACTAAATTTAAAATAAACTAACAAACCATGAGACAAAAATCACCGCTTAGAGGAATGGCAATTGCATTTTTTGTTATTGCAATAAGCTTTTGGAATTTTTCAAGATTAACAGGAAGTGAGTGTATAAGAACAATTCATATAGTTACCTTATTAACTGCCGGTGCAGGCATCGGTGTTTTCCTGGCAAACTTCTTTATGTGGATCAGGTCAAGGATGTAAAATCTTTGTCCAATATTTTGAATGCTTTACTAACACTCTAAAAATATTTTATATGGAAAAATACAATGAAGCAACGACTAACCGCCCTGAAGGTGACCGCCCCTTAGACGCACCTTTGTTATTCATCAACATCCCTGATCTTATTAAGCAAATTAAAAAGGAAAAGGCTTGGGATAAAAATGACAGGAATGCAATTACGGTTTTCAAGAGTGATAAAATGAGTATAATCCTTGTTGCCCTGCATAAAAAAGCAGAGATGACAACCGAGCGTCCTGAAAATATTTTTAGCCTGCAGGTGTTAACCGGAAAATTAAAACTTCATACTGGTATAGAAACTACGGAGGTTAAGAAAGAAGAAGTATTTGTTCTTCATGCGAACATCCCTTATAAAATAGAGGCTGTAAAAAAATCCATTTTTCTTTTAACAGTTGTTGAATAAATTTTTAGTTGATCTTTTCATTTATTATTTTTTTTACATCGCTTAAAGCGATTCTTTCCTGCACCATTGTATCGCGGTAACGGACGGTTACCATGTTATCTTCTTTTGTTTGATGATCTATAGTTACACAAAAGGGTGTGCCGATAGCATCCATCCTTCTATAACGCTTGCCAATTGCATCTTTCTCTTCATAAAAACACATGAAACTTTCTTTACACTCATTCATTAATTGTTTCGCAATTTCCGGCAAGCCATCTTTTTTTATTAAAGGCAGAATCGCAAGCTTTGTAGGCGCAAGCTTTGCAGGAATTTTTAAAACCACACGGCTGTCTTCCGTTCCATCTTCTTTATTCCACTTCTGTTCTTCGTAGGCAAGACTTAAAATAGTAAGTACTAACCTGTCAAGACCAACAGAAGTTTCAACAACGTAAGGGATATAATTTCCGTAAGGCTTTCCATCATCTTTAAGATCGTTATCAAAATACTGTAATTTCTTTTTGCTAAATTCCTGGTGACGGCTAAGATCATAATCAGTTCTTGAATGAATGCCTTCTAATTCTTTCCATCCAAAAGGAAATTCAAATTCTATATCCACCGCAGCATCTGCATAATGAGCAAGCTTTATATGATCATGAAACTTTAATTTTTCCGCAGGGATGCCAATGCTTTGGTGCCATTTTAATCTTTCTGCTTTCCAATAGTTGTACCATTCCTTTTGTGTGCCGGGGCGAATGAAGAACTGCATTTCCATTTGTTCAAACTCCCTCATGCGGAAAATAAATTGCCTTGCAACAATTTCATTTCTGAAAGCTTTACCTGTTTGTGCAATACCAAAAGGAATTTTCATCCTTCCTGTTTTTTGCACATTTAAAAAGTTCACGAAAATTCCCTGCGCAGTTTCAGGACGCAAATAAATTGTATTGGCATCTTCAGAAACGCTACCCATTTCAGTTGAGAACATTAAGTTGAACTGGCGTATATCAGTCCAGTTGCTGGTTTTACTGATGGCGCATTTTATCTTATTGTCTTCAATTAATTTTTTCAGTCCTGCAAAATCATCAGCAGCGATAAAACTTTCCATCTGAGAAATTATATCATTTGCTAATTGCTCATTACCAATTGCCAATTGCTCATCAGCAAAACCTTCAATCAAATGATCAACTCTATATCTTTTATTGCTGTCTTTATTATCTATCATCGGGTCGCTGAAACTATCTACATGTCCACTTGCTTTCCATGTTGTAGGGTGCATAAAAATTGCCGCATCAATGCCCACAATATTTTCATTAAGCTGCGTCATGCTCTTCCACCAATAGTCACGTATGTTCTTTTTTAGCTGTGCACCGTTCTGCCCGTAATCATATACAGCGCTCAGTCCATCATAAATTTCGCTGGAAGGAAAAATATAGCCATACTCTTTGCAATGTGCTATCAGCGCCGGAAAAATATTTACATCAGCCATAGGGCTGCAAATATAAGAAAGGGAACCCTCTAAATCTCCCTAAAGGGAGACTTTGAAGGTTCTTTAAATTTTAGTTCATTTTATTTTAATGTGAGAAAAAAATTATGGTACTTGCTTCAGTTTTTTTAGTCCTTAAACTTCGGGATTGTTCGCAATCACTTCATCGGTATACCATGGAGGCAGCGAATTAAAACACAAAAAACTATAATACTATTTCGCAATAAACGTTTAAATTGGTTTAACAACACTATGATTAAATTCTAATTAGTTTTGTACAATGTTTTATCGACGAAAAATAATATTATCCTTATTGCAATCTTTTGATGGAATCTTATCAAAAATCTCCCTGCAAAAAATTTTATTCCTATTTACGAACAAACAAGTAAAACCTGATTATGACTTTGTTCCATATCACTACGGCTGTTATTCGTTTTCAGCCAACGCCGACCTAACAGCTATGGTAGGACACGGTTTATTATCAGAGGATAAAGTCACCTTTACGAAACTGGATAAGGTAAATTATATAACTTCTCTTAAGGATAAAGACAAAAAAATATTGGTTGATATAATTAATAATTACGGTAGATTAAGTACAAATTCTCTGATGAAAATGACCTATTTGAACTACCAGTATTTCGCAATCAATAGCATTAAAGCAAAGGAAATTTTAACTGAAGACCAGTATTTGAAGATTTTACAAGCGAAACCTAAAAACAATAAAACAACTCTTTACACAATCGGTTATGAAGGAATTTCGCTAGAGGAATATTTGAATCGGCTTATTAAAAATGATGTCAAAGTTTTAGTTGATGTTAGAAATAACCCTTTGAGTATGAAGTTTGGTTTTTCCAAAACTCAATTGAAAAAATTTTGTGCTAATCTTGATATTGAATATTTACACATTCCACAAGTCGGTATTAAGTCAGAGCAAAGGCAAGAGCTGAACTCACAATCTGACTACGATAGACTTTTTGACACTTACAAAAAAACGAACCTGAAAAAAACTAAAAACTATCAAGAACAAATTTTAATATTATTGAAGCAAAAAAAGAGAATTGCCTTGACTTGCTTTGAGGCAAATATTTGTCAATGTCACAGAAAGCATTTAGCAGAAGCTATTACCAAACTTCCTGAATGGAATTTTGAATTAAAACATATTTAAACATGGCATTGACCAAAGTCCTAATTGCAGTAAAAACATATCCAACTTTATCAAACAAATATGATGAACTAGTTTGCACAGCAGGGTTTACAGAAGAAGGAACTTGGGTAAGAATCTATCCAATTCCATTTCGCAAACTTGATTACGACAAACAATACAGTAAGTATGACTGGGTTGAAGTTGACCTTGAAAGAAACACTTCTGACTTTCGATTAGAGAGTTTCAAGCCCAAATCAATTGAAACTGCATTTAAAATTATTGATCACTTAGATACAGATGATAGTTGGAGACAGAGAAAAGAAATTGTTCTACAAAATGTCTATACCAATATGACAGATCTTATTGCGCAAGCTAAGGATAATAAAAAATATACTTCACTTGCTGTTTTTAAACCAAAAGAAATTTTGGATTTCACAATTGAAAAAACAGAACGAGAGTGGGACAAGAAAAAACTTGATAAATTAAAAGCAAACGCACAGCAACTTAATCTTTTCAAAAACTCTGAAAATGCTTTTGAAGTTGTTCAAAAACTACCTTACAAATTCTCATTTAAATTTAACAGCGATGATGGAATTGTAAGAACTATGATGATTGAAGATTGGGAAATTGGAGCTTTATATTGGAACAGTTTAAAAAGACACGAGGGCAATGAATCCAAAGCATGTGCTGATGTAAAGAAAAAATATTTTGAAGACTTCGCTAAAACAAAAGACCTCTATTTATTTCTTGGAACAACAAGAGAGTTTCATTTAATAGCACCGAATCCATTTGTAATCATTGGTACATTTCATCCGAAGAAAATTGTTCAGACATCGCTATTTACATAGTCTATACAATCAACTCACTTCAACTTCTCATTCTCCCTATGCCTCTCCCTATCTCTCAAAGTTTTCTTTTCAAAATTTTTATGCATCGCTTCCGTAAGGTCAACGCCGGTTTGGTTGGCAAGGGATATCAATACCCAGAGTATATCCGCCATTTCATCTGATAGCTTTTTATTTCTATCACTCTCTTTAAAAGATTGTTCACCGTAAATACGAACCATTAAACGTGAAAGCTCGCCCACCTCTTCCATTAATATTCCAAGGTTGGTGAGCTCACCAAAATATTTTACCCCATATGTTTTTATCCATTCATCTACTTTTTGCTGAGCTTCTGAAATGGTAAGTTGTTGCATAATTTTCTTATTCTTTATTTCTTATTCCTTATTCCTTATTTCTATGCAGTAATCTTTTCAATCCTGAATTTTATCACACCTGCCGGTACCTGTATCTCTGCAGTATCTCCTACAGCTTTTCCAAGTAATCCTTTTCCTATTGGAGAAAATGCTGATATCTTACTTAGTTTAAGGTCTGCTTCTTTTTCTGAAACGATCTGATAGGTTATCTCTTTTTTAGTACCAAGGTTAGTAAGAGTAACTTTTGTTAAAATAGAAACTTTGGTGGTATCAATATTTTCTTCGTCAACAATACGGGCTGTGGCAATAATACCTTCCAGTTGCTTGATCTTTGCTTCAAGCATTCCCTGTGCCTCTTTGGCTGCATCATATTCAGCGTTTTCTTTAAGGTCGCCTTTCTCTCTTGCTTCTGCAATTGCCCTTGAAGCTGCAGGGCGCTCAACACCTTTCATGTGCTGAAGCTCTGCCCTCATTTGCTCATAGGTTTCTTTTTTTACATAGTTTGTTTCGCTGCTCATAAAATCATTTTTAGGTAGTAACTCCTCATCAGTTAAATGAAAAAAAATAAAACGCCCCATATTTACTGAGGCGTTGTACTGTATAAAGATAGAAAAATTAAATATTATTCCAATTTCAGTTTTTCCAAAACTATTTTAGACATTTTAAAAAAAGCTTCGTTGCTGTAACCTGCTATGTGAGGCGTTATGATAACATTGGGCTGCAATAAAAGCCAGTCCAATTGATCATTTTCAAGATTGGTGTAGGTTTCAAAAACTTCATTTTCCAAAACATCCAGGCCTGCGGCGGCTATTTTTCCGTTTTGTAAGGCATTTATCAATTCTGCAGTATTGGTTATTTTTCCACGGCTTGCATTGATAAAATAAGGTTGTTTTTCCAGTGAATTAAAAAAAGCTTTGCCTGCCATATGATGTGTCTCATCTGTTAGCGGAACATGAAAACTGATAACATCGGAGTATTTACAAATGTGGTCAAAGTTTGCTTCCTTGATATAGCCGGAACTAAATCCAAATTTATATTTGTCGTACGCCAAAACCGTTACTCCAAAAGGTTGCAGCAGTTTTGCAAAATTACTGCCTGTATTTCCAAATCCGATTATGCCAACCGTTTTACCATTCAGTTCAACCCCACGGTTAGCATCCCGCAGCCATTTATTATTTTTTACCTGCTCAAAGCTTGAAGAAATATTATTCATCAGGTTAAGCAACATGCCCAGTACATGCTCAGCCACCGCATAACTATTTCCTTCGGGGCTGCTTACGCATTGTATCCCTTTGGATTCTGCATAAGGCACATCAATAAGTTCCATT
Organism: Chitinophagaceae bacterium; assembly: GCA_046594375.1. GTDB lineage: Bacteria > Bacteroidota > Bacteroidia > Chitinophagales > Chitinophagaceae > Ginsengibacter. The sequence goes on along the minus strand of JBKJSX010000174.1, from coordinate 2,089 downwards.
CCACTTCCGAGGCGCCCTATCCATTTTAGTTTTATTGCTTTATCAAGAATGTCTTTGTCTAGTTTTAACCGGGTAGTTACCACAAGCCCTTCTGCCTGGTTAATTATTACAGATAGTTCTTCGTAAGTAATTTTTTCTGAGTGTAGAATTGCATAACCCTTTTGCTGAAGCGTAGAGGTTAAATGGTTGTGTGCTTTTGATGTTATAATTACAAGTCTTTTCAAAATTATGTTTTGCTTATTGCGATCATACTTATTTCAACATTCACATTTTTAGGTAACCCTTTTACGGCAACGGTTTCTCTTGCCGGAAATTCTCCATCAAAATATTTGCCGTACACCTCGTTTACTTTCCCAAACAATTCCATATCGCTTAAAAATATTGTTGTTTTTACCACTGCATTAAAATCAACACCGGCAGTTGATAAAATAGATTGCAGGTTTTTCATTACCTGGTGTGTTTCTTCATTAATATCAGTATTGGCAAGATCGGATGTGCCCGGCTTAAATGCTATCTGTCCGGAAATGAACAACATGTTATTTGCCTCTACTGCCTGGCTGTAAGGGCCTATGGGTGAAGGGGCGTTTGGAGTATTTATTATTTTTTTAGTCATGTTTTGATTTTATTTGAATTGATAAAATTCCAAAACTTTCCTTCAACTAACAAACCTATTTTTACAAAAAGTTTTGTACATGCACATAATTGTATTGGCAGATGATGAAAGTAATAAAGAATTTAAGGTAAAAATAAATGACGCTGATACAAAGGTAACTTATATCGAAAACCTTGCAGAACTAATAACTAATGGTATAGATCATAGTTCTGCCGATGCATTTTTTATTTTAAAAGAAGGAACGCAAAAAGAGCATCTTTTAATTTTTGAAGGAAAGCCGGTATTTATTAATTCAGTAACAACTACTTTAAATGAACTGAAACTTCCGGAAAATTTTTACCGCATAAATGCATGGCCTGGTTTTATAAACAGGGAGATGTGGGAAATAGCAGGAAAAGCGAACGTAAAAACTATTTTTGAAAAGTTACAGTGTAAATATATTCCGGTTGCAGATGAACCTGGCCTTATTTCAGCAAGGATAATTTCAATGATAATTAATGAAGCATATTTTGCATTAGGCGAAGATGTAAGCAGCAAAGATGAAATAGATATTGCTATGAAACTTGGAACTAATTATCCATACGGTCCGTTTGAATGGTGCAAAAAAATTGGTTTACAAAAAGTGTATGATCTTCTGAAAAAATTAAGTGAAGCCGACAGCCGGTACAGCATTGCTAAGGCCATGCAAAACGAATTAACAACCCATTAATGGCGACACTATTAAATATTGATACAGCAGTTGAAATTGCTACCATAAGCATTTCGGATAATGGGAAAGTAATTGCATCCGTTAGCAATAACAATCAAAAAGATCATGCTTCTTTTTTACAACCTGCAATAAAAATTTTATTGCAAAAAGTACATCTCTCCATTAATGAATTAAACGCTGTAGCGGTTACTTCCGGACCTGGCTCGTACACAGGATTGCGTGTTGGTATGGCCAGCGCAAAGGGTTTGTGTTATGCATTAAAAATTCCATTGATAACCCTCAATACCCTGGAAATAATGGCACTTTCCTCTATCAACGGGGAACAGGATAAATGGGCCTTTTATTGCCCAATGATAGATGCAAGGCGGATGGAAGTGTTTACGGCAGTGTATGATTTTCAACTTTTAGAAATAAAAAAACCCTGCTCAATGGTGTTGGATAATGAAACCTTTATGGACCTTTTGCGGACAAATAAGATTTATTTTTCAGGAAACGGCGCTGTAAAGTTTAGAGACATTATGAATAGTGAGAAGGCGTTGTTTGGTACTGCTGAACATACAACTGATGCAATGGCGCAGTTATCTTATCAAAACTTTACAAACAACAATTTTGCAGATGTATCATATGCCTCTCCTGAATACTTAAAAGAGTTTTATACATTACTACCGCGAAAATAGATACAACGAATGCTCAATCAATTCCTACAAAATTTTAGATATATCTTTTAGTCTTTTACATATCTTTGAATAATAAATTAAACAACACAT
>JBKJSX010000113.1:0-11409 GCA_046594375.1 Chitinophagaceae bacterium | reverse complement strand
CCAGTTATTGAAATCTCCCATAAGATGCAGTGCAAAAGCAGCAGGGGCCCATTCCCTGTACGTCCACCCATTTTTTTTGGTGTCGAAATTAATGCCGTAATAATTATGAGCCGTTGCAAAGTGAAGCAAAGTTCCTTCTGCATTTTCAATTTCTTTGCGGGCTTTTGTATAACGTTCAAGCCTTTCATTTATATCTAGTAAATAAGGATCCAGCCAGGGATCTTCTTGTATTACTAAAAGTTTTTCAACCTGGTTCATTTAACTGTTTTTTTGTCTGAACATTTTGAAGTTACGATTCTTTATTTGCAAATAATTATTCTGTTATCACTGCCATCAATAGGATTAATATTCTTTTAAATCAGCATAAATTGCGGTAATAATTTTGATTGACTTTTGCAACACAAAATCAGATCATAAAAAAATTCGGAGATCTTATACTACATTTTGATTTTTATAATGAAACGAAAAATATATTTAAATTATGGTATAATAACTTCAAACCATGAGTTTGAAAGTATTCAGGGCTAAAACCTCTGACCAAGAAGAATTATTAAACTTTGATGACGTAGTAAAAGCAGCAATAATCATTTAAAATAATGAATTACTTCCTATTGATAAAACAGTTGAATCATCAGGGCAACATAGAGTTTTATTACTGTTTTATCAAACCACTTATTACCTCTAAAAGATACAAATAATCCCACCTCATCTGGTCGATTACCAAACCGATTATAAGTTTAGGGCGGGCAATTCCTTTTGTTTGATATTGTGAAAATGAAAAAGTGGTTAGCCATAAACTGAAGAAAGAGAGAAAAGTTTTTTATCATCATGCCATTTAGTTAAACATATTTTTGAATATAGTAAGCGTTTGCGATGCTAAGTCACATTACTAATAATGACTTATTTTTACGCAGAATTTTATTTTAAATTACTGATATGGCAGATATTTTTGAAAAGTTAGATGGCGGTCCTCTTGGCCAGCATGTTGAAAGAGCGCATGGATATTTTGCATTTCCAAAATTAGAAGGCGAATTAGGCAGCAGGATGTTTTTTAGAGGGAAAGAAAAAATTGTATGGAGCCTTAATAATTATTTAGGATTAGTGAATCACCCAGAGACAAGAAAAATTGATACAGAAGCTGCGGCAAAATGGGGAATGGGTTCTCCCATGGGTGCAAGAATGATGAGTGGAAATACTGAACAGCATGAAGAACTGGAGAAGATAATTGCTGATTTTGTAAAGCGTGAAGATGCTATGCTTTTAAATTTCGGCTACCAGGGAATAATGAGTTGTATTGATGCTTTGCTTGGCAGGCGTGATGTAGTTGTTTACGATGCTGAAAGCCATGCTTGTATTGTGGATGGCATTCGCTTACATGTGGGTTACAGTTACGCTTATAAACATAATAATATTGAAGATTGTGAAAAGCAATTGGTACGTGCAGAAAAAATGGCCGGGAAAAATGGTGGTGGAATATTAGTGATAACTGAAGGTGTATTTGGCATGAGCGGAAACCAGGGAAAATTAAAAGAAATTGTTGCGCTAAAACAAAAATATAATTTCAGGTTGTTGATAGATGATGCACATGGCTTTGGTTCAATGGGTCCAACGGGTGCAGGTGCAGATGAAGAACAGGGATGCCAGGATGGTGTTGATATTTACTTCAGCACTTTTGTAAAAAGCATGGGAAGCATAGGCGCATTTATTGCCGGTCCAAAAAAAATTATGACTTACCTGCGGTATAATGTGCGCTCACAAATTTTTGCAAAGAGCCTGCCCATGCTAATTGTAGAGGGTATGATAAAAAGAATGGAGATGCTTAAAACAATGCCTGAACTAAGAGAGAAGTTATGGCATAACGTAAATAAACTTCAAAAGGGATTAAGAGAAAAAGGATTTGATATAGGAACAACCAACAGCCCCGTAACACCGGTTTTTATGAAAGGCGATCTGCCACAGGCTACAGGAATGTTGATGGATCTTCGTGAAAATTATAATATTTTTTGTTCCGTAGTTGTGTTTCCTGTTATTCCAAAAGGCCAGATAATTTTTCGCCTGATACCTACAGCATCACACAGTGATGAGGATACTGAGCTTACATTAAAAGCATTTGAAGAGACAAAAAATAAATTAGATGCCGGCGCTTATGATGCTGAAGAAATTCCTGATATGGCAGATTCCGGTAAAGGTATGGTTGGCGAAATGTGATCAGCCTTTTACATCAAACCAAACTCTTTTCGCATCATTCCAATCGCCATTGTAATTAATTGTCAGCTCTTCTTCGTGTTCAATTATTCTTATAGTTTTTATTTGGATCGTCTCCTCTTCAAAATTCATATAATATTCGAAATTGCTTTTATAACTATGGTTGTAAATTGGTATGTACCCCAGGGCCATACAACATTTATCTTTCTTCTCTCCCCACTCAAAAATATAATCATGCAATAAAGTTTTATCAAGATGAATGCGGTCATCCTTACTCATTACAATTACAGGCGATTCTTCAATAATTGTATTGGCTGCAATTCTTTCTTTTGTAAATACTGCTCTGCCTTTCGATGTGGTTGTTTTTAAATATAAATAAGGCTTTACCATATTATTACCGAAAGGGTAAATTAAAATAAATTAATTTGCAAAATAATCTAAACCACTGGCAAAATAAAAGCGTGCATGGCAACCGAGGCTGAAAAAATAGTATTGCAGGATGAATTTGAAGACGTGATCTCATCTGGTGATGATGACAGGATACATCAATTTTTAGATGAACAAAATATTAGTGATGTCGCTGATCTTATTTATGAAAATGAAGACCAGGAAGCATATATCTTATCCCGCCTGTCTATACATCGTGCCGCCGGTCTTTTTAAGATACTCGAACATCCCACACAGGAAAAAATTATACAGGAACTTCCACCATCAAAAACTGCCGAGCTTTTAAATGAACTCCCTCCTGATGACCGAACGTCTTTTCTGGAAGACCTGCCAAACGAAGTAGTAAGAGAATTAATTAAAACATTAAACCCTGAAGAAAGAAAGGTTACGCTTTCTTTACTTGGTTATCCTGAAAATAGTGTAGGCCGTTTGATGACACCGGATTATGTTTATGTAAATGAAAGAAATACTGTTGACGAGGTACTGAACATCATTAGGCATGTAGGAAGTAATAGTGAAACGATTGATGTGATCTATGTGATAAATGATAAAGGAGAATTACAGGATGATATACGGATACGTGAATTTATTTTAGCCAGCCCGCAAACAAAAGTTTCTGAACTGATGGATGGCCGTGTCATATCTTTAAAAGTAAACGACGACCAGGAAATTGCTAACGAAGTTTTTAAAATGAATAACCGTGTTGCGCTTCCTGTTACGGATGATAAAAATGTTTTGTTGGGAATAATAACCATAGACGATGTGCTGTGGATAGCGAATGAAGAATTTAGTGAAGACATACAAAAGATAGGTGGTACCGAAGCATTGGATGAGCCTTATCTTGAAATGCCCATCTTTAAATTATTTAAAAAAAGAATTACATGGCTTGTTGTATTATTTATTGGTGAGATGTTTACCGCAACTGCTATGGGTTACTTTGAGGATGAGATTGCAAAAGCTGTTGTGCTTGCTTTATTTGTGCCGCTGATCATTTCCAGCGGCGGTAATAGCGGCTCACAGGCTTCCACATTAATTATACAGGCAATGGCAGTTGGCGAGCTAACCATTAGAGATTGGTGGAGAGTGATAAGGAGAGAGTTTATGTCAGGATTAATGCTTGGAAGCATTTTAGGCTTAATAGGATTTTTTAGAGTACTCGTTTGGTCACAAATTTTTCCGCAAATGTATGGTTTGCATTTTTTGGCTATAAGCTTTACAGTTGGTGTTGCTTTAGTAGGTGTTGTAATGTGGGGAACATTATGCGGATCTATGCTGCCGATAATTTTAAAAAGATTGGGAGCAGATCCTGCAGTTAGTTCTGCGCCATTTGTAGCAACCTTAGTTGATGTAACCGGCTTGCTTATTTACTTTTCAGTTGCTTACATGTTTTTACAGGGAACTTTACTTAAATAATTTCATCATCTTTCTTATAAAGAAAAAATAATTTATGTGCGGAATTGTAGGATACATCGGACCGAGGGAAGCTTACCCAATAATTATTACAGGCCTTAAAAGACAGGAATATCGTGGGTATGACAGCACCGGTGTGGCTTTAATAAATGGTGATGGTCTTCGGGTTTATAAAAAGAAAGGGAAGGTTGCGGAGTTAGAACAATCCCTGTTAGGTAAACCTTTGAGTGCTCACATTGGAATTGGCCATACAAGGTGGGCAACACATGGCGAACCGAGCGACCGCAATGCACATCCACACTCAAGTGCCAGCGGAAAGCTGGCAATGATACACAATGGCATCATTGAAAATTATGGACAGTTAAAAACAGAATTACTCAATAAAGGTTACACTTTTACAAGTGATACAGATACCGAAGTCTTGTTGAATTTTATAGAAGAGATAAAAAAAAATAATCAATGCTCTTTAGAAGAAGCGATTAGAATTGCATTAAAAAGAGTTGCCGGTGCTTATGTTATTTTACTACTTGATGTTGACAATCCCGATACAATTATTGCGGCAAGAAAAGGAAGCCCTCTTGTAATTGGCATTGGAAAAGGGGAACATTTTCTTGGCTCTGATGCAACACCAATGCTGGAATACACCAAAGAAGTTGTTTATGTAAATGATTATGAAGTTGCGATTGTAAAAGCAGATGAGCTTATCCTTAAAAATTTAGGCAACGAAAGACAGACTCCTTACATTACTAAATTGGATATGGAATTGGCGGCGATTGAAAAAGGCGGTTACGATCATTTTATGCTGAAAGAAATTTTTGAACAACCACATACAATTTATGATTGCCTGCGGGGAAGACTGGATGCAAAAGGAGGAACGATAACTATGAAAGGTGTTCAGGATAATATTGAACAGCTTATAAATGCAAACAGGATAATTATTGTTGCCTGCGGAACAAGCTGGCATGCCGGACTGATTGCTGAATACGTTATTGAAGAACTATGCAGAATTCCTGTTGAGGTTGAATATGCTTCTGAATTCAGGTATCGCAATCCTATCGTAAACAAAGGCGATGTGATAATTGCCATTTCTCAAAGTGGTGAAACTGCCGACACTTTGGTGGCTATTGAAAAAGCAAAAGAAAATGGTGCAATCATTTTTGGGATCGTAAATGTTGTGGGATCATCTATTGCCCGCATATCACATGCAGGGGCATATACACATGCCGGACCTGAGATAGGCGTTGCTTCTACTAAAGCATTCACAGCACAGCTTGTTGTATTAACGATGATCGCCTTAAAGATTGCAAAAGAAAAAGGGACAGTAACTGATGAATATTACTCTAAACTACTTTTTGAATTGGAAGATGTTCCTGAAAAAGTAGAAGCACTTCTAAAAAATGTAGATGAAATAAAAATCATTGCACAAAAATATAAAGGATCTGCTGATGCCTTATTTCTTGGTAGAGGATATAATTTTCCTATTGCATTGGAAGGTGCATTAAAGCTTAAAGAAATTTCTTACATACATGCTGAAGGCTATCCTGCTGCAGAAATGAAACATGGTCCTATTGCTTTGGTAGATGAAAATCTCCCCGTTGTTTTTGTTGCAACAAAAGATGCTTATCATGCAAAAATTGTAAGCAACATCCAGGAGATAAAAGCACGCAAAGGAAAAGTGATCGCAATTATTTCAGAAGGCGATGAAATTATTCCGGCTATGGCAGACGATGTATTTGTTGTGCCGCCTGCTGATGAAATTATTGCACCTATGATCAGCGTGATACCATTACAACTACTCTCCTATTACATTGGCGTTGCAAAAGGGTGCGATGTTGATAAACCAAGAAATCTTGCAAAATCTGTTACGGTAGAATAAATATTAATGTATAATTTTAGAATGGAAAATGGAGAATATGAATTCTCCATTTTCCATTGTACAATTCTCAATTGTGTATGAATATTATAACAAAACATCCGGTAAATAATTTAGGCTACGGTTTTATTAATGAAAAATATCTATCCAAAAAAAAGGATGAATATCACCTGCGCAACAGCCAAAATAAAAACTGTGTCAAATATCGCAGGCTTACAACATCTGAAAATGAGATCTTAATAAGGAACGGAAATAATTCTGATGACTGGAGTAAGATATTGGTATCAGAAGCATTCGATCCGGGTCTGGTAATAAATTGTAAATTCTTCGGTCTCATACGCATTGGAAACTTAGCACCACTATACCTTGAGTTTCATAATCTAAGAATGCCGGTAGGCCTGTATAACAGCACTATCATCAGTTGCGATATCGGCGATAATGTATGTATTAATAATACTGCCTATTTAAGTCACTATATTATCGGCAATGAAGTAATGATAGCCAACGTAAATGAATTGGCAACAACAGATTATGCAAAATTTGGAAACGGAATTTTAAAGGAAGGAGAAAGTGAAAATGTAAGAGTATGGTTAGAATTATGTAATGAAAATGGGGGGAGAAAAGTGTTACCATTTAATGGCATGCTTCCCGGTGATGCCTACCTGTGGAGCAAATATGTTGATGATGAAGAATTGCAAAGAAAATTCATCCAGCTTACAGAAAAACAATTCGACAAACAAAGAGGATATTATGGAACTGTTGGCGACAGGACAGTGATAAAAAATTGTAATATCATAAAGGATGTTCATATTGGCACTGATGCTTATTTAAAAGGAGCCAATAAATTAAAGAATCTTACTATTAACAGTGATGCAGATCGCACTTCACAAATAGGTGAAGGATGCGAAATGGTGAATGGTATTATTGGTTATGGTTGTCGAATATTTTATGGCGTAAAAGCAGTGCGTTTTGTGATGGCTTCACATTCGCAATTAAAATATGGTGCACGACTTATTAACTCTTATCTCGGAAATAATTCAACTATCTCCTGCTGCGAAGTTTTAAACACACTCATTTTTCCTGCGCACGAGCAACATCATAATAATTCATTTTTATGTGCAGCAACAGTTATGGGGCAAAGCAATATTGCTGCCGGCGCTACTATTGGAAGCAACCACAACAGCAGAAGCGCAGATGGCGAAATTATTGCAGGACGTGGATTTTGGCCGGGCTTGTGTGTAAGTTTAAAACACAATTCAAAATTTGCAACATTCACAATTTTAGCGAAAGCTGATTACCCGACAGAACTTAATATTTCAATTCCTTTTTGCTTAGTTAGTAATGATGTTGCTAATAATAGGCTGGTTGTAATGCCTGGTTATTGGTTCATGTATAACATGTACGCACTTTCACGCAACACATGGAAGTATGTTGACAGGGACAGGAGAACTGAAAAAATTCAAACAATAGAATATGATTACCTGGCGCCGGATACAATCAACGAGATTTTTAATGCAATTGAAATAATGAGCAACCTATTGCCTGATGAGGATGGCAACTATTACATTGATGGTTTTGAAAACAGCAATCGCAAAGTTGAAATAATGAAGCTCCCGGAAGCGCTGAAATTATTTACCGATCTTGTTATCTTTTACGGAGCTTCACAACTTTTAGATCATATCAGGGCAAATAAGTTCACGTCGTTTGATGAAATAAAAAAAAGCATCCCCACCAAAATAAAAAGAAGTGAATGGATAAATGTTGGAGGGCAATTGATGAAGACAACCGATGTGGAAAAACTAAAACAACAAATAAGATCAGGTAAGGCGCAAAGTTGGCAACAGATACACGATATTTATAAAAAGATCGGGGGAGATTATCCTGCCGATAAACTGGAGCATGCCTACACTTCACTTCTCGAGATTTTAAACATCACCTCAAAACAATTTACACCGGATGTTTTTAAAACCGTTTTGCAAAATGCAGTGAATGTTAAAGATTGGATGTGCAAAGGTATATATGACTCCAGGGAAAAAGATTACACAAATCCTTTCCGAAAAATTGTATATGATACAAAAAAAGAAATGGAAAAAGTGATTGGTAAGATAGAAGATAATAGTTTTATTCAGCAACAATTAAAAGAGCGGGATGTTTATAATAAGGAAGCAAGGGGAATAATTAAGAGATTTGGGTTGGATAAAAAATTGAAGGATTGATATTGGTTTTAGTGAATAAAATCTTATACATTTGCCACCATTAAACACTTAAAAACTAAAATAAAATGAAAAAATTACTTACGATTGTAGCTATTGCAGCTTTTATGACTGCTTGTAACGACAGTGCTACTACATCAGAAACCAAAACCGATTCTACTAAAATGATGAATGATGCTCCTAAGATGGACACATCTGCTACCAAAATGGATACAAAAATGGACAATGCATCTGCAATGAAAGAAGGAACCATGACTATGAAAGATGGTAAAATGATGGTAATGATGAATGGCGCATGGATGGCTATGGATAAAATGATGACCTGCACAGATGGCTGTAAAGTAATGACTGATGGACACGTGGTAATGCCTGATGGCAAAAAAATGATGATGATGGAAGGAATGATGATAGATAAAGACGGTCATATGATGGATAAAGATGGTAAAATGATGGACATGAAAATGGACATGAAAAAATAATTGCCGGGTATAACAAAGCCAGGCAAAATTGTATGTTCAATTAAAGATCCCGATTAACACTCGGGATTTTTTTTTATTTGGAGACACAGCTTATTGAAAAAAAACTGATTTAAAATATTATTTTTAGTTTTCTATGAGTAATAAAATTATACATTGCACCCTACTTTAAAATACTAAAACAAAATAAAAATGAAAAAATTACTTTCAATTGTTGCTATTGCAGTTTTTATGACTGCCTGTAATGGTGACAGCACTAAAACAGAAACTACTACTGATTCAACAAAAATGATGGCTGATACATCAGCAGCACACATGATGGACACTACCAAAAAAATGATGAATGAAGCTAAAAACATGGTAGACACTGCCAATAAAATGATGGATAAAGCAGCTGATAAAGTAAAGGAAGGGGCTGATAGAATGAAGAAAGAAGCTGATAAAAAATAATTTTTTCTAAAGATTAGAAAATATTTTTTGCAAGATTCCTCCCACAAAACGGGAGGATTTTTTTTAATTAAATTTTTGTTGGGTTGGTGGCAAATTTCTTGGCTGTAGCTTTTGGGTATCAAGGTGTTTTTTTATTACGATAAAACAAATTACGGTAAGCAATAAAAGAATTACAAGAGCCAGATATAGCCAGGGCTGATCTTTTAAAGCCCGTTTTTGTTTTCGTTTTTTCTTTTTATCTAATTGTTTATGCAGGTTCGTGTTTAATTGTTCAACAAAGAGTGAGAGATCTTTTTTGTTTTTCACTTCTTCCAAACCTTCTACTGCATCATTTACAAAATCAGAATCTGCCATCTGTTTTTCCATCTCATGTTTTTCTTCAGCTGACAGTTTACCGCTCAGGTAATCCATCAACTTTTTATTGTCGATGTCTTTATTACTGTTGGATAATATGTTTTTTAGTTCATGGTTCATGGTTGATTGTTCATGGTTGATCGTTCATGTTTTTTAGTTCATGGTTCATAATTAATTATTCATGGAATTACATTGAGCTTCTTAATTTGTTTATCATTTTGCATAGAATTTCATATTCATCATACTTTGTTTTGAATAAATCTTCTGCCATATAATTCCTTGCCTTTGAAATAAACAAGCATGCTACAACTTCAATAGCAGAACGAAGAGCTATAGTTAAAAACCTTTTGAATTCAGGAATTGTTTGTCCAGTACTTCCTTCTGCAATATTTAATACAACAGAATCGGCTGCTCGTTTTATTTGAGAGGATAGACTGTATAATTCTTCCTTAGGAAATTTTTTAGTAATTAAATCTATTTCATTACTTAATTCCAAAGCTTTTTGCCAAACTTTTAATTCTTCAAATCTAAATGCCATTGTGATATCATTTTAAAAACAACTTACAATTATTATTAACTATCAGCCAATAACTATCAACCATGAACTATGATCTAATTTTCTTTTCAAGTAATAGTTTAAGGTTTCTTTTCCCGTTCTGTATATTACTTTTAACCTGCATCATGCTATATCCTGTTTTGTTGGCGATCTCGGTGTAGGATTTCTTTTCAAGGTAGAATAAAGTTACACATAGTTGTTGTTCTTGGTTAAGCTGCTGTAATGCTAACTGCATCTCATTTAGGTTATTGTCTTTTTCGATCAGCAAATTTTTATCCTCGCTTGTATCAGGCGTTGCAGCTATTTTATCATTTAGCTCAACATGATATTTCCCTTTATCTCTCAGTTTCATCAGGCAATGATTTTTTGCGATCATGTATATCCAGCTTTTAAAATATTCAACCTTGTATTTATGTAATTCATTAATTGCTTTCAAAAATATTTGCTGTACGGAATCTTTTGCGGCTTCTTCATTTTTTAAATACTTCATGCACACACCAAACAATAAAAGTGTATATCTTGGCAATAATTCCCCCAGCCATTCATTATTGTGATCGCTGTAAAATTTCTTCAGCAATTCTGTATCATCAAAATGTTTTATTTTTTGCAAATTCAAAGTTTGATTAACGATATTTACCTGAGATGTAAACATAGATAAATTCCATAATTAAAGTTGGCAATTAAACCTGCCAGGTTTTTGCAGCATCAAATAAAATCCAGTAATTTAAAAATTGAAAAAAATAAGTTTATGAAGTATGCAGGATGCTGTGTGCCGGTAAGTGCAATAAGAAACGAGCCGTTGCACCGGAGTGAAATGATAAGCCAATTGTTATTTGGTGAGTGTTGTACCATTTTGGAATATGGTATTGATAGCTGGGTTAGAATAAAATGCAGGTATGATAATTACGAAGGATGGTGCCTGCAAAGCCATCTTGTTGAAATTGGACATGAAACTTTTTTGCAGGCTGATAAAGAACTTACTGATGGTTGGGTAAATGAAGTTGACTATAATGGGCATAATATGCATGTGCCAATGGGCAGTTCGCTCACTGCATTAAAACATGGTAAAGCATTTTGGAGAAAAAATTCTATCCAATATTCCGGTAAAGTTTGGAAGCCATTGGTAATAAAGATTAATCCTAAAATAGTAAAGCAGATCGCATTTAAATTTTTAAATACAAGTTATTTATGGGGCGGCAGAAGTGTGTTTGGTACTGATTGCAGCGGCTATACCCAAATGGTTTATAAATTTTTAAATGTCCCTCTGCCACGTGATGCCCGCTACCAGGCTGAAAAAGGAAAACCCGTTACAACTCTTAAAGAAGCGGTTTGCGGTGACCTTGCTTTTTTTGATAATGAAGAAGGTAAGGTAACGCATGTAGGAATTATTTTAAACCCAAAGGAAATTATTCATTCCTCAGGCAA
>JBKJSX010000085.1:0-3285 GCA_046594375.1 Chitinophagaceae bacterium | reverse complement strand
GAACATAAAGCCATCCGCCATAATCAGTTCAATAATTATGTTTTTGATGAAGTGGTTCCGTTTATAAAAACAAATACATCTAATGAAACAGGTATAATAATTTCAGGAGCAAGCTTTGGCGCACTGCACAGTATGAATTTATTTTTAAAACGCCCAGACCTTATTAATGGCACCATTGCAATGAGTGGCGTGTACGACCTTTCAGAATACACCAAAGGTTTTTGGGACGACCAGGTTTATTTTAATTCGCCACAACATTATATTCAAAATCTTACTGATGACAATATTTTAAGTACGATTCGCAGAAGCCATCATATTCATATTCTAAGCGGTAATGGCGATTATGAAGATCCGGAAGCAGCCCGAAAATTTGCAGGCATCCTGGATAACAAAGGCATTAATTACGAACTGGATATTTGGGGAGATGATATGAAACACGACTGGCCAACATGGCGTGCAATGCTTCCTCATTATTTAGGAACAAGATTTTAACTCAAAAAGCAATTCATTTTCAAATTTATTTCCAACATGTTTTGGCTACATTTGTCCGATGGAGAAAAAATTGTTTTTGCTTGATGCAATGGCGCTTATCTATCGTGCCTACTATGCGCTTATACGCAACCCAATCCTAACTTCTAAGGGTAAAAACACCAACGCTCAGCTTGGATTTACCAATACCTTATATGATCTTATTACCAGAGAAAAACCTACCCATCTTGCGGTAGCGTTTGATACTGCTGCACCTACCGAAAGGCATACAGATTTTGTAGATTATAAAGCAAACAGGCTTGCGGCACCTGAAGATATTATGCTGGCCCTTGATGATGTAAAAAAAATTATTAAAGGATTTAATTTACCGGTGATTGAATGCGATGGCTTTGAAGCAGATGATGTAATTGGCGGTCTTGCACAGCAGGCAGAAAAAGAAGGTTTCGAAGTTTATATGGTTACGCCGGATAAAGATTTCGGTCAACTGGTTACAGATAAAATCAAAATTTATAAACCAGGTTACCAGGGAGGAAAAGTTGAGATATTGGGAGCGAAGGAAGTTTGTGAAAAGTGGAACATCAAAAGTGTTTCGCAGGTGATTGATATTTTGGGATTGATGGGAGACTCAGTTGATAATATTCCGGGTATCCCCGGTATCGGCGAAAAAACGGCTTCAAAACTTTTAGCCGAATACGATACACTTGAAAATATTTTAGCCAATTCAGAAAATATTAAAGGCTCGTTGGGTGAAAAAATTAGAGCAGGTAAAGACCTTGCGATAATGAGTAAAAAACTGGCAACGATTGTTACCAATGCGCCTTGTGAATTTCATGATGAAGATTTTAGGATAAAAGCATACAATGTAGAAGCACTTAAAGATATTTTTAATGATCTTGAATTTAAAACCCTTGGACGCAGAATTTTAGGAGAAGAATATTCTGTGTATGCAGTTGGCGGAGGCACTGTTGTGCAAACTGATCTCTTCAGCAATGCAATGGAACAACCGCTTCCAAAACCTGAAGAAATTGCAACACAGGAAGAAAAGGCAGCCATAGTAGCAGATAAAAATATTAACAACACTCCTCATAATTATTTTGCAGTTGAAGGAGATTCAGCTATAAAAGGATTAATACAAAAGTTATCTAAACAAAAAGAAATTTCTTTTGATACAGAAACTACAGGCATTGATGCCAATAATGCAGAGGTGGTCGGATTAAGTTTTTGCATCACACCGGGCGAAGGATATTATGTTTCTATTCCTGCTGAAATTGTTGAAGCAAGTATTGTCCTAAATCATTTCACAGACATTTTTAATGATGAATCAAAAATATGGATTGGTCAGGATATTAAATACGACCTGTTGGTTTTAAAATGGTATGGGATGGAACTTAAAGGGAAAGTTTTTGATACCATGCTTGCGCACTATGTGATAGAGAGTGAAGGCAGAAGAAATATGGATATGCTTAGTGCACAATACCTCGGCTATCAGCCTATTTCAATTGATGAACTACTTGGCAAAAAAGGAAAAGGCCAGGTAAAGATGAGAGATATTGAGATGGAAAAAATAAAAGAATATGCTGCGGAAGATGCGGATATAATGCTGCAGTTAAAAAATGCTTTTACACCATTGTTGAAAAAGAAAGAAGTACAAAAAGTTTTTGAAGAAGTGGAAAGCCCTCTTGTAAAAGTGCTGACTGATATGGAATACGAAGGCGTAAAAGTTGACATGAATTTTTTAAATCAATATTCTAAAGAACTCGAAACTGAAGCAAAGCGTTGCGAAGAAAGTGTGTATCAACAGGCAGGTGTCCGTTTTAATTTAGCATCCCCAAAACAATTAGGTGAAGTGCTTTTTGAAAAACTGCAATTAGATGCCAAAGCAAAAAAAACAAAAGGCGGGCAATACTCAACCGGTGAAGATGTTCTTCTAAAGCTTGCGCATCAAAACAAAATTGTTGATGACATATTGGGTTTTCGTGAACTCACTAAATTAAAATCTACTTATGTGGATTCCTTGCCGCAGATAATAAATAAAAGAACAGGACGTGTGCATACCAGCTACGGACAGGCGATTGCAGTAACCGGCAGGCTTAGCAGCAACAATCCTAATCTGCAAAATATTCCTGTAAGAACAGAACGAGGGAGGGAAATAAGGAAAGCATTCATTCCAAGAGATAGTGATCACTCTATTGTTTCTGCAGATTATTCGCAGATTGAATTGAGGATTGTTGCAGCCATTAGTGGTGATCCTGCAATGTGTGAAGCATTTAAACTAAAAAAAGATATACATACTGCCACTGCAGCAAAAGTTTTTAATGTAGCAGAAGAAGATGTTACAAAAGAAATGCGCTACAAAGCAAAGAGTGTAAACTTTGGAATTATTTATGGGCAGGGTGCATTTGGGCTGGCAGAAAACATCGGTGTTTCCCGCAGCGAGGCAAAAGAAATTATTGATAATTATAAAAAGCAGTTTGCCAACATCCAGAAATATATGGATGAGTCAATAAACTTTTGCAGGGAGTATGGATACGTGCAAACGTTGATGGGCCGCAAGCGCTGGCTTAAAGATATAAATTCATCCAACTTTACCGTGCGTGGTTATGCAGAACGCAACGCCATCAATTCTCCGATACAGGGAACCGCTGCGGATATGATAAAACTTGCTATGATAAAAATTCACAATGAATTTAAAAAGCAAAAATTTCGCTCTAAAATGATAATGCAGGTGCATGATGAATTGGTTTTTGATGCCTACAAAGAAGAAGTGGAAACGATAAAACCCATTATCATTAACTG
>JBKJSX010000033.1:0-5922 GCA_046594375.1 Chitinophagaceae bacterium | reverse complement strand
TGGTCATTATGTAAATTCAATTCTTGCCAGCCAGGAAGCAAAGGCAGAAGGTTTTGATGAAGCATTATTACTAGACATGAATGATTTTGTTGCTGAAGGTCCCGGAGCCAATATTTTTTATGAGAAAGATGGAAAATTATTTACGCCATCGTTGGGAAATATTTTACCGGGAATTACAAGAGCTACTGTTCTTGAAATATGCAGCGAACTCGAAATTCCTGTTGAAGAAAAACAATTCACCACAAGTGAATTAAAAAATGCAGATGCTGCATTCTTTTGTGGAACTGCAGCTGAGGTAATAGGTTGGGAAAGCCTTGATGATACAAAATTTCCTAAACCCTGGACCGAAACTGTTGGAAGAATTATCCAGGAAGCATTCATGCATAAAGTAATTGACAAAGAATATAAAAAAGAATTACAAAGAGAATTTGAAAGAGCATGAGTGAACTAAACAAATACAGCAAAACAATTACGCAGGATGTTACACAACCTGCAGCGCAGGCAATGCTGTATGGGATTGGATTAACAGATGAGGATCTTACAAAAGCACAGGTAGGCATTGTTAGCATGGGATACGAAGGCAACACTTGTAATATGCATTTGAATGAATTGGCAAAACTTGTAAAACAAGGTGTGTGGGATAATGATCTTGTGGGTTTGATATTTAATACAATTGGTGTTAGCGACGGTATCAGCAATGGCACCGATGGAATGCGTTATTCTTTAGTAAGCCGTGATATTATTGCCGACTCTATCGAAGCAGTTTGCGGCGCACAATATTATGATGCATTGATCGCAGTACCGGGTTGTGATAAAAATATGCCGGGTTCGCTCATTGCAATGGGAAGATTAAATCGTCCTTCGATAATGGTGTATGGTGGTACAATTGCACCGGGACATTATAAAGGCGAGGATCTGAATATTGTTTCAGCATTTGAAGCTTTAGGCAAAAAAATAAAAGGTGAAATTTCACCTGAAGATTTTAAAGAAATTATTAAGCATTCATGCCCGGGTGCCGGCGCATGTGGTGGTATGTACACTGCCAATACAATGTCCAGCGCTATTGAAGCATTAGGAATGAGTTTACCTTATTCATCTTCCAATCCGGCATTAAGCGAAGCGAAAAAAAAAGAATGTCATGCCGCAGGAAAAGCCATTCGTTTCTTGATAGAAAAAGATATTAAGCCTTCACACATCATGACAAGAAAAGCATTTGAAAATGCTGTAACCGTAATAATGGCTTTAGGCGGCAGCACCAATGCTGTATTGCATTTGATAGCAATGGCAAAAAGTGTGGACGTTGTTTTTACACAGGATGACTTTCAAACAATCAGCGATAAAATTCCTGTACTGGCAGATCTTAAACCAAGTGGAAAATATTTGATGGAAGACCTGCATAACATTGGCGGTGTTCCTGCGGTAATGAAATATTTATTGCAACAAAATTTATTACATGGCGATTGCCTTACTGTTACAGGAAAAACCATCGAAGAAAATTTAAAAGATGTTCCCGAATTAAATTTTGATTCACAAAAAATTATATTACCTGTAGAAAAACCAATTAAACAAACAGGTCATTTACAAATATTGTATGGCAATCTTGCTGAAGGCGGAAGTGTCGCAAAGATCACTGGAAAAGAAGGTGAAAAATTTACCGGACTTGCAAGAGTTTTTGACGGCGAGCATGAATTGATCGAAGGAATAAATTCAGGAAAAATAAAAGAAGGTGATGTAATTGTAATAAGATATGTAGGACCCAAAGGCGGCCCCGGTATGCAGGAGATGCTGAAACCAACATCTGCAATAATTGGTGCAGGCTTAGGTAAATCAGTAGCGCTTATAACAGATGGAAGATTTAGCGGCGGCACTCATGGATTTGTTGTAGGGCACATAACGCCTGAAGCTTTTGATGGAGGATTGATCGCGTTTGTAAAAGATAATGATATTATCGAATTGGATGCAGTAAATCATAAGATGACTTTGAAGATAGATGATGATGAGATCCAGGAAAGAAAAAAGAATTGGCGACAACCTGAATTAAAAGCGACAAAAGGAGTACTCTTTAAATATGCAAGAAGTGTAGCCACTGCAGCTGAAGGTTGCGTAACAGACGAAGTTCCAAAATTTCCTGATGTAAAACATAACAGGGTATTTTAAAAAAATAAAAATATTACTATGCCTTTAGTTTCAAATATAGCAACTCCGAAAAAAAAAGAAGCAATTGCAGAGTTTCCTTTACAGAGTTCTGAGGCTGTTGAATTAAGTGGCTCGCAGGCTCTGTTGCAGGCTTTTCTTGCTGAAGATGTAGAAGTAATTTTTGGCTATCCCGGAGGCGCTATCATGCCCATCTATGATGCTTTGTATGATTACCGGGATAGATTGAATCATATCCTCGTACGCCATGAACAGGGTGCTATTCATGCTGCGCAAGGCTTTGCAAGAGCTTCGGGCAAAACAGGTGTTGTGTTTGCTACCAGTGGTCCAGGTGCAACAAATTTAGTTACGGGTTTAGCTGATGCAATGATTGACAGCACACCGCTTGTATGTATCACGGGCCAAGTGTTTGCGCATTTGTTAGGAACAGATGCTTTCCAGGAAACTGATGTTATTAATATTACAACTCCTGTTACAAAATGGAATTACCAGGTAACTGATGCAACAGAAATTCCTGCTGTTCTTGCAAAAGCATTTTACATAGCAGGTAGCGGTCGTCCAGGACCTGTATTAATTGACATCACGAAGAATGCACAATTGCAAAAGTTCAATTACGAAGGATATAAAAAATGTAATCACATCCGCAGTTATCGTCCAAAACCAATCGTAAGAAAAAAATATATTGAAGAGGCTGCAAAGCTTATCAATGCTGCAGAAAAACCATTTGTGATATTTGGACAAGGTGTTATTCTTGGTAAAGCAGAAAAAGAATTTCAAAATTTTATTGAGAAGGCGGGTATTCCTGCTGCATGGACAATTATGGGAATGAGTGCGATCGCAACTGATCATCCTTTAGGTGTTGGTATGCTGGGTATGCATGGAAATTACGGTCCCAATGTTTTAACCAACGAATGTGATGTATTGATCGCAATTGGAATGCGCTTCGATGATCGAGTTACCGGGCGGTTAGACAAATATGCAAAGCAGGCAAAAGTTATTCATCTTGATATTGATCCTTCTGAAATTGATAAGAATGTAAAAACAACAATTTCTGTTTGGGGTGATTGTAAAGAAACATTGCCCTTACTTACTGAACTCATTGAAGCAAAAGTTTATCCGCAATGGCTGCAAAAATTTAGTGCCTATAAAAAACAGGAAGATGAAACCTGCATTCAGCCTGAGTTGCATCCATCAACTGAAATTTTAACGATGGGTGAAGTTATCAATCTGCTTAATGAATTAACAGGCGGCGATGCGATCATTGTAACAGACGTTGGCCAGCACCAGATGGTGGCTTGCCGTTATGCAAAATACAACCAGTCAAAAAGCAATATTACTTCAGGAGGTTTGGGCACAATGGGATTTGCATTGCCTGCAGTGATCGGTGCAAAATTTGGCGCACCGGAAAGAATTGCTATCGCAGTAATTGGTGATGGTGGTTTTCAAATGACATTGCAGGAAATGGGAACCATCATGCAAAATGATATTGATATAAAAATAATAATCCTCAACAATGAGTTTCTTGGAATGGTTCGCCAGTGGCAGGAATTATTTCATGAAAAAAGATATTCATTCACTGATATAAAAAGTCCCGATTTTGTTGCCCTCGCAAAAGCGTATTATATATCCGGGCAAAGAGTTAGGGCAAGAGAAAAATTAAAGAATGCATTAAAAGAAATGCTGGATCACAAAGGTGCTTATTTATTGGAAGTGATGGTAGGAAAAGAAAATAATGTATTCCCTATGGTGCCGCAGGGGTGCAGTGTTTCAGAAATAAGACTTAAATAAATTATTATGAGTAAGTTGGAATATACAATAACCGTTTACACTGAAAACCAGGTGGGTTTATTAAACCGTATTGCCATTATTTTTTCACGCAGAAAAATTAATGTGGATAGTTTAAATACATCTCCCACTGAAGTTGAAAGTGTGCACCGTTTTACAATAGTGATAAACGAAACAGAAGATGTGGTGCGCAAGCTTTGTCGCCAGATTGAAAAACAGGTAGATGTTTTAAAAGCATTTTATAATACTGAAGATGAAATTGTATGGCAGGAGATGGCGCTGTACAAAGTGCCTACGGACGAGATCGCGGAAAAAGTAAAAGTAGAAAGGTTGTTAAGAGAATACGGTGCAAGAGCTGTAACAATTCGTAAAGATTATACCATTTTTGAAACTACCGGTCACAGGGAAGAGACAGATCGACTTGTGGAATTTTTAGAACCATACGGACTGATAGAATTTGTACGCAGTGCAAGGGTTGCTGTAATTAAAGCCAGCAGCGGATTTCATGAAAAATTAAAAGAATACGAAAAAGCAGCGCCGGGTGATGAATTGGTGGAAAATGAATTTCTCGATAAACAGGACGAAGTATTTTCAATGTAATTAATAACATATTTAAATAACAACTAAAACAAATACCATGGCAACATTAAATTTTGGCGGCACACAGGAAAATGTGGTAACACGTGAAGAATTCCCATTATCAAAAGCAAAGGAAGTGCTGAAAGATGAAGTGGTAGCGGTTATTGGCTACGGTGTTCAGGGACCGGGACAAGCCCTTAATCAAAAAGAAAACGGCATAAATGTAATTGTAGGCCAACGAAAAAATTCAAAAAGTTGGGACAAAGCATTAAGTGATGGTTTTGTTGAAGGCAAAACACTTTTTGAAATTGAAGAGGCGTTGGAGAAAGGAACGATCATCTGTTATCTGCTTAGTGATGCTGCACAAATCGCAATGTGGCCAACGGTAAAAAAACATTTAACTCCGGGCAAAGCATTATATTTTTCTCATGGATTTGGTATTACCTATAGTGATCAAACAGGAATTATTCCTCCCCCGGATGTTGATGTTTTTTTAGTAGCGCCAAAAGGTTCAGGAACTTCTTTACGAAGAATGTTTTTACAAGGCCGTGGATTGAACAGCAGCTATGCCATCTTTCAGGATGCAACAGGAAGAGCATTTGAAAGAGTTGCTGCATTAGGCATTGCCATCGGTTCAGGATATTTATTTGAAACAGATTTTAAAAAAGAAGTGTACTCCGATCTTACCGGTGAAAGAGGAACACTAATGGGTGCGATCCAGGGAATATTTGCTGCGCAATATGATGTGCTACGGGCAAATGGACACTCCCCTTCCGAAGCGTTTAATGAAACGGTTGAAGAGCTGACACAGTCATTAATGCCGTTGGTTGCAGAGAACGGAATGGACTGGATGTATGCAAATTGTTCTACAACTGCACAGCGTGGCGCATTGGATTGGTGGAAAAAATTTCGTGATGCCACATCACCTGTATTTAAAGAATTATACGCAGAAGTTGCTGCAGGAAGAGAAGCTGGCCGTTCGATAGAAAGCAACAGCAAAGCGGATTATAGGGAAAAGCTGGAAGTAGAATTAAAAGAATTGCGTGACAGTGAACTGTGGCAATCTGGTAAAACGGTAAGAAGTTTACGCCCCGAAAATCAAAAGCCGGCAACACCCAAGAGTGAATTGAAAAATGAAAATTCAAAAGTAGAATCAGTAAGCAATTAAAAAAATTAATGAATACTTTATTATCACATAAAGAAAAATCTGATTATGCCCCGCCGTATGGTGGGGATAGGGGCTTGGATTTTACGGCTGCTGCAAATCGTCTTAAGAACATTGTCTATCGCACACCGCTTGTTCTCAATCATAATCTTTCTAAAAGATACCAGGCAAATATTTATTTGAAGAGAGAAGACCTGCAATTGGTACGTTCCTATAAAATTCGTGGAGCGTACAACATG
>JBKJSX010000019.1:0-8890 GCA_046594375.1 Chitinophagaceae bacterium | reverse complement strand
CCAATTTCGCCACCCGGGCTTGTTATTTGTACAAATATAAATCACTATCATTTAGATTTCCCTGCTCCTCCATCCTATTAACAACACTCCAATAATAACCAGGATAGTTCCTGCAATTTGTTCAACAGTTATTCTTTCACCCAAAATAAAATGAGCCTGCAGGATCGTTGACACAGGACCAATACTGGAAATGATGGCAGCATTGCTCGAACCAATTTTTTTAATACCGCCTGACATTAAAAAAGTTGGTATAACGGTAGCAAGAATTGCGAGTGCAAATCCATACCATAATAAATTTGCTTCCATGTGATGTACAGTTCTGCCGCTTACAAAATAATGTATAAAGATACCGCTGGCTGCTGCTATCATTGCATACGAAGTAAATTTTGTGGCTCCTGTTTCTGCTATCATTTTACCGCTGCCCACCAGGTATATTGCAAATGTGATGGCACATAAAAAACAAAAAATACTCCCTATAAAAAACTCCGGGTTGGATGAATCAATTTTCATTTCGCCCCAAAAAGCAATGGCAATTCCTGCATACGTCAATATCATTGCTAATTTTTGATACCCATTAACCCGTTGCCGGAATATCATTGCATTTAATATCACTGCAAGTGTAGGATAAATAAAAAGTATCAGCCGCTCAAGCCCGGCCGAAATATATTGCAGTCCAATAAAATCGCAAAGACTGCTTACATAATATCCCGTTAACCCAAGTAATATTATGTAAATCCACTGCCTTTTTGTAAAGTAGACATTCGATTTTTTATTGCTGGCAAATAATCCGATAGCAATATAAAACGGTAGAGAGAACAACATCCGTAATGCCAATACTGTAACAGGATCTGAGTGAGTGTTTGCAAATGCCAGCTTTACAAGAATTGCTTTTGTTGAGAAAAATAATGCACCTATAAATGTGATAACGAAACCACCAAGAACAAGTTTATTTTTTTTAACTATCTCTGTCATGGATCGTTATGCACTCACATTAAAATCTCTTAAAGCGTCATTAAGGCTTGTTTTTTTATCAGTACTTTCTTTTCTTTTACCAATGATCAAAGCGCAGCTAACGCTATATTCTCCGGCAGGAAATTTCTTTACATAACTTCCCGGTATCACCACGCTTCTTGCAGGCACAATTCCTTTATACTCCACAGGTTCAGTACCGCTTACATCAATAATTTTTGTCGATTGGGTTAAAACCACATTTGCACCCAGCACTGCTTCTTTCCCAACTCTTACACCTTCCACAACAATACAACGGCTGCCGATAAAACATCCGTCTTCAATAATTACAGGGCTTGCCTGCAATGGTTCAAGCACTCCGCCAATACCCACGCCACCACTAAGATGTACGTGTTTGCCAATTTGCGCACAACTGCCAACAGTTGCCCATGTATCCACCATTGTTCCTTCATCTACATAAGCGCCAATGTTTACATAACTTGGCATAAGTACAACATTTCTTGCAAGGTATGCGCCGTATCTTGCCACTGCATGAGGAACTGCTCTTACACCAAGAGATGCATAATCTTTTTTTAATTTCATCTTATCATAAAACTCGAATGGAGGCAACGTGTAAGTTTCCATTTGTTGAATTCCGAAGTACATAAGTATTGCCTGTTTCACCCATTCATTTACCTGCCAGCCATCACCAACGGGCATTGCTGTACGCAGCCTTCCACTATCAACTTCATCAATTACATTTTTTACAGCATCAGAGTATTCCAGTTGCTTTAATAATTCTCTGTCGGCCCATGCAGCCTTAACCATTTTTTCTAATTCCATGTTTCACATTTTTTGCAAACTTAATATGTTAGCGTAACAAATAGAAAATGATTTGAATAACTTTGAATTCCAGATGCAAAGATTTCTTATTATTCAAACAGCTTTTATTGGTGATGTAGTGCTGGCAACGGGCATGGTCGAAAAAATTCATAACGCATATCCTGAAGCACAGATTGATTTTTTAGTAAGAAAAGGCAATGAAAGTTTATTAGTAAATAATCCTTTTTTAAACGAAGTATTGATCTGGACCAAGACAGAAAATAAATGGAAAAATCTTTTTAAGCTGTTAATACAAATACGAAGCAGAAAATATGAGAAAGTAATAAATCTGCAGCGGTTTGCCAGCACAGGTTTTTTAACGGCCTTCTCAAAAGCCAAAGAGAAAATTGGTTTTGATAAAAACCCTTTCAGTTTTTTATTTTCAAAAAGGATAAAACACATAATGAATGATGGAAGGCATGAAGTTGAAAGAAATCATGAACTGATAAAAGACTTTACTGATACTCAATTTGCAAAACCAAAATTATATCCATCAGAAAATGATTTTAAATCAGTAGAAATATACACAGCACAACAATACATTTGTATAGCACCATCGAGTGTATGGTTTACCAAACAATATCCTGTGGAAAAATGGATAGAATTTCTTAATGAAACGCCTTCTTTGATTAAAATATTTTTATTAGGCGGCAAAGAAGATAAAGACATTTGTGAAACCATCGCAGCGTCATCATCAAATAAAAACACAGAAGTGCTTGCCGGCAAATTAAACTTTTTACAATCTGCAGCGTTAATGAAAAATGCAGTGATGAATTATGTGAATGACTCTGCGCCATTACATTTTGCTTCCGCAATGGATGCACCCGTTACAGCAATATTCTGTTCAACAATCCCTGCATATGGCTTCGGACCACTTTCAACAAAATCTTTTATTACAGAAACCAAAGTGCAACTTAGTTGTCGTCCGTGTACTTTACATGGACGTAAAGCCTGTCCGCTTGGACATTACAAGTGTGCATTTACAATCGAGACAACACGATTAATCAATTCACTTTCCCACCTGCATGCATGATCTTACTTATGATATTGAGGCTTGTTGTAAAATTTTAGCAGAAGGTGGATTAATTCTTTACCCAACTGATACCATCTGGGGCATCGGCTGCGATACTACAAATGATGATGCTGTAAAAAAAATTTATGTGCTTAAAAAGAGAGAAGAAAAAAAATCAATGATAATATTGGTTGCAGATGAAAAAGATATTTTTAATTATGTAGATAGCCCGAATGAAAAATTATTTACCTATTTGTCTTCAGCAAAAAAACCAACCACCGTTATTTACGATCATGCTAAAAATATTTCACAACATCTCATCAACCATGATGGAACAATCGCAATAAGAATTGTAAAAGATGATTTTTGCAAACAGCTTATCTCTCAATTTAAAAAACCAATTGTTTCAACATCAGCAAATATTAGTGGCGAAGCGTCTCCTGAAAATTTTTCAGAAATATCTGATGCAATAAAAGACGGTGTTGACTATATTGTTCACTACCGTATTGAGGATATTAGTTCTCAACCTTCATCGATAATTAAATTAAACAGCGAAGGAGAGATTGAAATTCTTCGTTCTTAATTATAATGCAATACCAACACCCAGTTGTATACTTTGGCTCTTCCATTTATCACTGTTGCCAATGCTGTTTAAATCACTCAACCCAATGGCATACCGTCCATATACTCTAAACTTTAATAATTTTAATTGCAAGCCACCAAGCATTGAAAGATCTCCGTGCTTAAATGCTTCACCGCCATTTTGTAAAGCATTTTTATTTTTGTCCAGCAAAATTCCAAATTGAGGTCCCACCTGCAATGCAAGCAGGTTACTTAAATTGTAATTAAGTAAGATCGGGATGGTTAGGTACTTTAATTCGATCTTATTTTTAAAATGGTAAATAGAACTAAAGCTGGTGGCTGTATCCTGATTAACCTGGTTTAATAAAACTTCGGGCTGAAGGCTTAATTTTCCCCCCATTCCAAGTGTTGCAAAAACACCCACGTGATATCCAAAAGAAAATTGTTCTTTAAATGATTTTCCGGTGAGCTTATTAATACTTGCGCCTCCTTTAACTCCAAACGTTAGTCCCTGGGAGAAAGAGACTGAACAAATGAACAACATAAATGCCAATGAGATAAGTTTCGTTTTCATAAAAATAAATTTTAATACAATGTAAAATTTTCACTATATATGCCAATAACCAAAATTATAATTGTAATCTTTTGTTAACCCAATTCCTATTCAATTTAGAAACGGTTTAAGATGCTTACCCCTTGCCCGCAATAGCTTACCTTTGCGGCTGAATAAAATTTTAAAAATAATTACATGAATGAATTTGAAGCGTTAGGCTTAAAAGAAGAACTTGTAAAGGCTATCGCAGATCTTGGATTTGAATCGCCAACTCCAATACAGCAAAAAGCAATTCCCATCTTAATTTCAGGGACTACTGATTTTGTTGGATTAGCACAAACCGGCACAGGCAAAACGGCTGCATTTGGAATGCCTTTGTTACAGCTACTAGATGTCTCTCAAAAATATCCGCAGGCATTGATCATTTGCCCAACAAGAGAATTGTGTTTACAGATTTGCAACGATCTGCAGGATTATAAAAAATATATGAAAGGTGCAATTGCTGAACCGGTTTATGGCGGCGCATCAATTGTAATGCAGATACGTGCATTAAAAAAAGGTGTTCACGTTGTTGTAGCAACCCCCGGAAGATTGATAGACATGATCGAAAGAAAAGCAATCGATCTTGAAAAAGTAAAATATGTTGTGCTGGATGAAGCAGATGAAATGCTTAACATGGGCTTTAGAGATGATATAGATTTTGTTTTAAAAAATACGATCAAGCGTGAAAGCACATGGATGTTTAGTGCAACTATGCCACCGGAAGTAAGAGCGATCTCTAAAAACTTTATGAGCAATCCGCAGGAAGTTACTGTTGGTAAAAAGAATACAGCCAATGTGAATATCGACCATCAATATTTTATTACACCGGCACAATCACGCTATGAAACTTTAAAACGTCTTGTTGATTTTAACCCCGGTATGTACGGCATTATTTTTACAAGAACCAAAGCAGATGCACAGGAAATTACTGAACGGCTTGTGAAAGAAGGATACGATATTGAAGCACTGCATGGTGACCTCACACAACAACAGCGTGACAAAGTAATGGGGCGTTTTCGTGCAAAAAGTATTCAATTATTAATTGCTACAGATGTTGCTGCAAGAGGAATTGATGTGGAAGGTATAACCCATGTTATTAATTACGAATTACCCGATGATATTGAAGTGTACACTCACCGCAGCGGACGTACAGCACGTGCAGGTAAAAGCGGAATATGTATTTCCATTTGCCACAGCAGGGAGTCTTATAAAATTAAGCAACTGGAAAAAATGACCAATGCACAATTTCATCGCCTGGATATTCCATCCGGTAAAGATGTTTGCCGCAAACAATTTTTCCATTTCATGGATAAATTAATAGCAGCCGATACTTCGCATGGCGAATATGAAACGTACATGCCTGACCTGCTAACCAAGTTTGCAAATATTAGTAAAGAAGATGTGTTAAAAAGTGTTGCAGCATTAGAGTTCAACCACTTTTTAAAATATTATAAAAACGCTGATGATCTTAATACAAGAAACGACTTTAGAGAAAGGAGGCCGGAAACAAATAACCGTGATCGCGGAGGTGACCGCGATGGAGGAAGAAGAGAAAGACCAACCTTCACAAGGGATAATGGCTTCACTAGATTATTTATAAACCTTGGTACTAAAGACGGTTTTTATAAAGCAAGTTTTCTTCAGTACATTTTAGATGAAAGCAATCTCAGCAAAGATATTCTTGGTAAGATTGACCTGCGTGAAATGAATGCATGGGTAGAGATAGATAAAAGCGCTGCGGGTAAAATGATAAAGAGTATTGATGGCACAAATTTCAATGGTCGCCAGGTTCGTATGAATGAAGCTGATGGCGGCTTTAAAAGACCAAGTGACGAAGGTGGTGGAAGAAAAAGAATTCCGATGAGAGAGAAGAGGTATTAATCGAATTTATGAAATGAATATTAAAATGTGATCTCTCCTTCGGGAGAGATTTTTTTATACAAACTCAATCAGCGTTATCTCCGGCAAAATCCCAACCCTTCCCGGGTAACCAATAAAACCAAAGCCACGATTAACGTAAAGTTTTTGTTTACCAGCTTCATATAAGCCTGCCCATTCTTTATAAACATATTGAACTGGGCTCCAGTGAAAACCCGGTATCTCAACACCAAACTGCATTCCATGTGTATGCCCGCTAAGCATTAGATCAACATCAGTATATTGAGGAATTACCTGTGCATGCCAATGACTGGGATCGTGGCTGATTAAAATTTTGAATGGATATTTTTCTGCACCGGGATAAGCAAGATCCATTCTGCCATGCTTAGGAAACCTTGCTTTATTGCTCCAGTTTTCAATTCCTATCAAAGCGATCTCCTCACCATTTTTTTCAAGCACAACATGTTCATTCATCAGCAACCGCCAGCCAAGGTCTGCATGCACTTTTGCAAGGTTGATGAGGTTTTGATTTTTGCTTACACCCTCATGAGGCCAGCTTACATAATCACCATAATCATGATTACCAAAAGTTGAATACACCCCAAGAGGCGCTTTTAACTGGCTGAACAAATCCATATAATCTTGCATTTCTGTTGCCCTGTCATTTACAAGATCACCACTAAACAAAATAAGATCAGGTTGCGCATCCATAATTTTTTTTACGCCTCTGGCAACAGCAGCTTTATTTGTAAAACTTCCACAGTGAATATCACTTATATGAACAATTTTTAATCCTTTAAATGATGGAGGGAGATTATCAAACGAAAGAGGAACTCTTCTTACTTCATAATTATATTTATTAGAGAAGCCGTATACAAGCGTTCCGAACAATGTGCCGCCTGCTGCCAAACCAAGCCAGCTTAAAAAAGCAGACCTGCTGATTCCTCCCTCTGTAAGCTGCTCTCCTTCTGTGTTGCTGAAAAATAATTTTCCCGTCACCCATTGTATAAGCCTGCGAATATCATCCACTAAAAAGAAAACTACGGAGATCAATTTTCCCAGGAACAATCCTACAATTGTTGCAAATAAATATGTCCTCACTTTTTTTGGAAGAAAATCAGGGTCAGTTAAAACAAAGATCAAAAAACCAATTATTGCGAGGATTGAGATCGCCCAATAAATAGTATAAATAATTGTTTTTGTTTTGGGAGATGCAGAACTGCTTACCATTTTTATTGCCTGAAAAACATACGTGTCCAGCAATATCATTATGGCAAGAAAAATTAAAATAAATGTGGGGCTTCGCATGGCAGAGTCTAAAAATTTATGAATTCATCCAATTGCTGGTCGATAGCCTGCAAGGTATTTTTATTTGTTATTGCTCCGCTTTCATCCATCACTTTATCAATAGTTGAAATAGGAAGTTTATTATGATGTACCAGCATTTTCATGTGATGTAATGATCCGGTAATCTGATCCATCCCCCGTAAATTACCAGCCCTGCCGGTTGAAATACCCACCAGCAAAGCTTTTTTATTCCACCATGCTTTCTTTACATCGCTTGTATCTATCATTGCTTTTAAAACACCAGGAAAAGTTCCGTTGTATTCCGGCATTATAAAAATAAATTTTTGCGCAGAAATTAAAAATTCGTTTTCGGCTTCAGAAAATGCAGCATTCTTTTCTAACACATTTAAATTTTTTAAAGAAAATAATTTTGACTCTATCCCTTTTTCTTTTAGAATATTTTGATATTGCCTTGCAACATTCTCTGTATGACTGCCCATTCTGTTGGTTGCAGAAATTATTGTGTACATAATTAAAATTATTGATCAACCTATTGTTAGTAGTTAGGGGATTAATATCACCCTAATATTATACCGAATAAGTAAATTTGCCAACCTGTCATTAAATGTACGATTTACGATGTAAGATGTAACGGAAGGGGTTTGAAGAAAATTTTATACACAATAAATACAAAAAATAAATACCCCTTTGGGGGATAGGGGCATGGCAAAAATAATTGGAATAGCTAATCAAAAAGGTGGCGTTGGCAAAACTACTACTGCAATAAACCTGGCGGCAAGCCTGGGTGTGCTGGAGTTTAAAACATTACTGGTTGATGCAGATCCGCAGGCCAACAGTACAACAGGGATGGGATTTGATCTGCATAATATTCCACAAGGTCTATACGATTGCATGGTTAACTCCATTACAGCCGGGGATGTTATTTTAAAATCGGAAATACCTTTTTTGGATGTGATTCCTTCACACATTGATCTTGTTGGTGCCGAGATTGAAATGATAAATTATCCAAATCGTGAAAGTGTTTTAAAAAATATTTTAGATCCTCTTAGAGGTGATTATGATTTTATTATTATCGATTGTTCACCATCATTAGGTTTAATAACTGTGAATGCATTAACCGCTGCAGATAGTGTTATCGTTCCTGTGCAGGCAGAATTTTTTGCACTGGAAGGTTTGGGAAAATTATTGAACACCATAAAAATTGTACAGAACAGGTTAAACCCTGATCTGCAAATTGAAGGATTGCTGATGACGATGTATGATGGACGTTTGCGTTTATGTAACCAGGTAGTTAATGAAGTACGCAAACATTTTGAAGACCTTGTTTTTTCCACCATAATTCATCGCAACACAAGATTAAGTGAGGCACCAAGCTTTGGTAAACCTGCAATTTTGTATGATGCAGATAGCAAGGGTGCAGTTAATTATCTGAACCTTGCAAAAGAAATTCTGCAGAAAAACAATATGACAAAGTTATCTCAGGTAGAGAAAGTATTAGAAAGCAAGCCTTGAGCATTTAGCCATTAGCTTTGAGCCTTTAGCAGTCTGGGTTCTTTGCTCACCGCTCATAGCTATTGTAAGCTCACAACTAATTTAAATCTATGTCAACAATAAATAAAAAAGAGGCACTTGGAAAAGGAATCAGATCTCTATTACAAAATATTGATGCTGACCTCAAGTCAACT
>JBKJSX010000182.1:0-3624 GCA_046594375.1 Chitinophagaceae bacterium | reverse complement strand
TAATTTGTAAAGGCCATGTATATAATATAGCAATCGCCAGCAACAGTCCACAAATGAGCGCAGTGTAAGAAAGCGCTTTTGCATTTTTTTGTGTTTCAAATGAAGCTGAAATGCTTGAAGAATTCATAACCAATTTTTGCTTTTATATTAACGGTTCTAGTTGATTATGCAATTTCCGTTTTATTCTTGTAAGGTTTTCTTAAAATTTATTTCAATTATTTCACCCATGCTTTTTGTAGATAAAGAAGGGAAGCCTTTAATAATTTTTGCTTTAATGTAATTATTTCCTTTCCCCAAAAATTAAGCTTCCAATTCTTATCATATTGCTTCCTTCTTCAATGGCAATTTTATAATCAGCGCTCATACCCATGGAAAGAGTCGTCGGATGGCAGTTGTCAGTTGACAGGTGACCATAGGTTTGAAATAATTTTTTTAAATAACGAAATTCATTCCTTATAGTTTCTTCATTTTCTGTGAATGAAGCCATGCCCATCAAACCGCAGATCTTTATATTTTTTGAATCTTTTAATTCTGTACTTACGGTTATCTCATCCAGTTGATCTTCATTGAGTCCGAACTTTGTTTCCTCCTCCGCAATGTGTATTTGTAAAAGGCAATTAATTATCCTGTTGTTTTTTTCTCCCTGTTTATTTATCTCTTTCAAAAGTTTAAAACTATCTACCCCATGAATTAATGAAACAAACGGTGCAATAAATTTTACTTTATTGGTTTGCAGGTGCCCGATAAAATGCCAACGAATATCCTTAGGTAAAGCCTCATATTTATCAACCATTTCCTGTACATAATTCTCTCCAAAATCTCTTTGACCTAAATCGTACAAGGCTTTTATATCCTCTGCAGGCTTGGTTTTAGAGACGGCAATTAATTTTGCATTTCCTATTTCAGAAATTATCTCTGCATATTTTTCTTTATTAATACTCATATTATCAAATACAATTATTTAAATAAAAAAGTGCAATGATTTAATTGCACATTCTACATAATCTCCTGATTTTCCCTCTCCCTATCGGGAATGGATTGGTGAGAGGCTTCATTTTAAAATTGCCCTGCTTATTACCATCCGCTGCACTTCACTTGTACCTTCATAAATCTGTGTGATCTTAGCATCTCTCATCATTCTTTCAACATGATATTCTTTTACAAATCCATAACCGCCATGAATCTGAACGGCTTCGGTAGCCGTCCACATGGCTGTTTCACTAGCAAATACCTTTGCCTGTGCGGCACTCACTGTATAATCTAATTTATTGTCTTTTTGCCAGGCTGCCTTTAAACATAATAACCGTGAAGCTTCAATGCGTGTAGCCATATCGGCTAACTTAAATTGTATTATCTGGTGATGCATTATCTCTTTTCCAAAAGCCTTTCGTTGTTTTGAATATTCCAGTGATCTTTCATAAGCTCCGCTTGCAATTCCTAATGCCTGCGAAGCAATTCCTATTCTGCCGCCATTTAAAGTTTTCATAGCGAATAAAAATCCAAAACCATCTTCACCAACCCTGTTTTCTTTTGGCACTTTAACATCCGTAAATGAAATGCTGTGTGTGTCACTACCTCTTATTCCTAATTTATTTTCTTTAGCGCCCACTGCAACACCTGGCCAATTTTTCTCAACAATTAAAGTATTTATTCCGTGGCTTCCTTTGCTTGCATCAGTTTGTGCCATCACAAGATATACCGATGCAGTATTTCCATTCGTGATCCAGTTTTTTACCCCGTTCAATAAATAGTGATCTCCTTTATCTTCGGCAATTGTTCTTTGCGAAGTGGCGTCACTTCCTGCTTCAGGCTCGCTTAACAAAAAAGCACCGATATATAATTCGTTATCTTTTTTACCCTGGGCAAGCGGAGTTAAATATTTTTGTTTCTGTTCTTCGTTGCCATATGTTTCAAGTCCCCAACATACAAGGCTATTATTTACACTCATGCATACACTTGTGCTGGCATCTACTTTACTTATTTCTTCCATTGCCAATACATAGCTACCTGTATCCAACCCTGAGCCCCCATATTTTGGGTCAACCATCATTCCCATAAAGCCAAGATCGGCCAGCTTCATCACCTGTTCATGAGGAAATTTTTGTAATTCATCTCTTTCAATAACACCCGGAAGGCATTCATTTATTGCAAAATCCCTTGCAGCCTGCCGTATCATTAATTGCTCCTCTGTAAATTGTAATTCCATAATTTTTCTTTCGAAATACAAACATAACAAAAGCATTTTGGCAATGAAGTTTTTGTATTCGGTTTTTTGTTATATGTTACGCTTATGGTGCACATTTGCACTTACGGATTAATAAAGCGTATCTTTACTGTTCATATTCTCCCTCTTAGCTGACTAGATAATCTTCTCTTAATGTAAAGCTCATCAGGTCTTAGGTTGTTGAGCATATAAAATTCACGTAACAACATTATCAAATATAGATGTTGTTATAATTATTTACATTAAACAATTATACATTGTCATTTAAAAATTTAAATTTAATAGAGCCCATATTAAAGGCTTTAGAAACTGAGGGATACACAATTCCCACACCCATTCAGGAACAGGGAATACCTGTTGTATTGGAAGGAAAAGACCTGTTGGGATGCGCCCAAACAGGCACAGGAAAAACCGCAGCATTTGCCATTCCTATTTTGCAAAATCTTTATAACAACAAGCACGAAGAAAAAGGTGCATGGAATATTAAAGCACTTATTTTAACGCCAACAAGAGAGCTTGCTATACAAATAGATGAAAGTTTTGCATCCTATGGTAAACATACGGGACTTAAACATCTTGTTGTTTTTGGAGGCGTATCACAATATCATCAAACAAATGCTTTAAGAAGAGGCGTTGATATTTTAATTGCTACTCCCGGAAGATTGTTGGATTTGATAGAACAAAGATTCATCAGCCTGCAACACATACAAATGTTTGTATTGGATGAAGCTGACCGTATGCTTGACATGGGTTTTATTAATGATGTTAGAAAAATTATTGCTAAACTTCCTGCAAAAAGACAAACATTATTTTTCTCTGCAACTATGCCCGCAGAAATTTCAAGTCTTTCAAAAAGTATTTTAACCAATCCTGTAAGGATAGAAGTTACTCCCGTTTCTTCAACTGCTGAAAAAGTAGAACAGGCTGTTTATTTTGTTGAGAAGAATGATAAGCGTTCATTGCTTATTCACCTATTAAAAGATGCGACAATAAAAAGCGCCTTGGTTTTTGCAAGAACAAAATACGGTGCTGATAAAATTGCCAAAGAATTGTATAAAGCAAACATTAAAGTTGATGCGATACATGGTAACAAATCACAGGCTGCAAGGCAAAAAGCTTTAACCGATTTTAAAATGGGTAAGATAAGAGTATTGGTAGCTACTGATATTGCTGCAAGAGGAATTGATGTGGATGATCTTAGCCATGTAATTAA
Organism: Chitinophagaceae bacterium; assembly: GCA_046594375.1. Lineage (GTDB taxonomy): Bacteria > Bacteroidota > Bacteroidia > Chitinophagales > Chitinophagaceae > Ginsengibacter. Next base: position 187 of record JBKJSX010000182.1, on the reverse strand, counting down.
TTTTGAGTTACCAAACATTGCCGAAACATATGTTCATAGAATTGGACGTACAGGCAGAGCAGGATTAAGCGGTATTGCATTATCTTTTTGCGATGTGGAAGAAAGAGAATTTTTAAGAGACATAAATAAACTTATTACCAACAATATTCCTGTTGTTGAAGATCATCCTTTCCCGAGCCCTACAAAG
>JBKJSX010000193.1:0-18784 GCA_046594375.1 Chitinophagaceae bacterium | reverse complement strand
CTGTTGAGTATCAACATAGCTCTGCCAGGTTTTATATAAATACAAAGCAGTTAAAATATTTTTTAAGAGAAAGAGGACAAAAATGGTTGGTAAAATTCTATGAAGATCTTTGTGGGATTGAGTTTGGGTTAAGTAATCATAAAAAGGTTTATGATTGTATAAAAAAAATGAATAAAAAAGCTGTTACAATTGTGGCAGCTTTTCTGTTATCAGATGGGGGATCAGAGATGGTAAACAACGTTATCGTTGTAAGAGTTGCGGGCTGATGTTTTTTTGGAGGAATGACCATAAAAAAATTGATAACAGATTCATCTGGTTCGTAAAATGGATAATGGATAGAAGGGTATACCGGACCTTAACATCCGAGATGCAGATGAGCAGCAAAAGCATCAGCCGGTTGTTTAAAATATATCTTGCTAAAGCTCCGCAGATCCCTGTCAGAAGCAAATCAAATGTTCATTTACTCATTGATGGAACTTACCTGCCCAATGGGTTATGTTTAATTCTTTATTATGACCATGATATAAAATATGTGCAGTTATACCGGACTGCAAAACGGGAGAAGTTCAGAGAGATATATCAGGATTTAAAGGCATTAAAAGCATTAGGTGTTGCAGTGTACAGTGTAACCTGCGATGGTCATAAATCCATTTTAAATGCAGTAGCAAAAGTATTTCCTGATGCACTCATTCAAAGATGTCTTGTTCATGTGAAACGCCAGTCCAGGGCTTATTTGAGCAGTAATCCCAAACTACAAGCAGGCAAACAATTATTATTTATCTCAAATCAATTAACCTACATCAAAACACAAGAGCAGTGTAGTTGGTGGTTGTTATCGCTGCACAATTGGTATCAAATGCACAGGGCTACATTAATAGAAGAATCCATTAATCCGCAAACAGGAAAATATTGGTTTACTCATAAAGGATTGCATCAAGCCTATACACTCATATACCAGGCGATGCCTCACTTATTTACTTATCTTAATGATCCGCAAATACCTGCTACGACCAACCGTTTAGAAAGTTATTTTAAACATCTGAAGGAAAAATTACTGTTGCATTGCGGGTTAAGATTAGAAGCAAAAAGAAACTTTATAAAATGGTATCTGCATTTTAAAAACAATCTTAAATGAGTTTTTTAAGTCATATTGCTACCTGATAAAAAATAAAGGAGCTGAAATAATCAACTCCTTTTTTATCGTAATAGCACCAATCTTATTACTGGCAGGTTGCTCTCCAGCAGAGCCTGCTTCCTCTTCAGATTAATACCCAAAATTGAGTACAATTTTATAATAAATTACCAACCATTTTTGTCCACATTGCCTAAATTAAATTACCCGGCAGGAACAAGAAGTTTGGGATATGTTGTAGATAAGCTTTAAGAAGTAATCTTTAAAATTAGATCCTTATCTTCTTTAAATATTCAGCATCTGCCTTAGCCGATGCAAGTGATGTAGATCCTTCATAATTTTCCTGCTCTACAATATAATATTGCATGCCGTTCTTTTTTGCAATGTGCAATATATTTTTAAAATCTATACTGCCTGTTCCTACATCTACTGAAGCTTCTCTTTCTGAAATTGGGATATTCTTTTTTCTATCTTTTATGTGGCAAAGAGCAAAACGGTTTGGATATTTTTCTATCCAGGAAATTGGTTCTTGCCCACCAGTTACCACCCAATAAATATCCATTTCATAATCCACTAAAGATGGATCAGTATTTTGCAATAAAACTTCTTGAGCAATAAAACCTGATGGCCTTTGAAAGAAAGCCTGATCATGATTATGATAAGCAAATTTTAAACCTTTGCTTTTACATGTTTGGCCTCTTTGGTTAAAAGTATCTGCAGCTTTTTTATAATCATCTGCTGTCATTTTTGCTTCAGCTGGCAGGCTTGGACAAATAAGGTATTTCATTCCAATTGCTGCAGCCTCCTCAGCTTTTCTTTCAAACTCTTTATTAATATCACAATGGCTGGAAACGATCTGCATTCCCAGATCGTCCATGTATTTTTTAAATTCGGTATTTTTCATACCCCAAAACATTCCTTTATTTCCTTCATAGCTTTCAATCTGTTTATATCCCATTTGCGATACCTGTTTTAAAACGCCTTTAGGATCATTGGGCATTACATCACGTAAAGTGTACAGTTGTAATCCAAACTCTTTAAGGTTACCACCTTCGCCACCTAACATTGAAGATGATTTGCATCCCAATAATTTACCACTGATTGCTGTTAAGGCAATTCCTGTGGCTGCTGTTTTTAAAAAATCTCTGCGCTGATACATTTTTATTTTTTTTAAAAGCTATTAATATTTTAAAGCGTTACAAAAAGGTGTCTGGCGACATTGAACCGTATGACACCTGAAGTTATTTTTACGAAAAGGCTTTGTCTCCTTTTTTATAATCAATGCATCCTTCAAACTTTCCTGGAGTTTCTACATAACGTCTTGCCTTGGTACAACCAATTTCAGACGTAAAGTAACCAAGCATTGTAAGTTCTTTCATCATTCGAAAATAATGAGAAGGGTCATCCTTCTTTTTATTTTTCATATATTCTTTTTGCTCCAGGTCTAACTTTACTAAAAGATCGTGGCGTTGCTGATCATTGATCTTCATAAAAGAATTATTATATGTTTTGTCTGAAAGATCGTTCAGCTTATTCATACCATCGTGAAATACTTTTTGGTCTTTTTCTTCGTAACAATCATTTATCATCACCGTCATGAATTGACCGACCATGGCGGCTTTGGCACCGGGGGTTGATGTATCAGGCAAAATAGTATTAGAAATTTCATCAAGATAAGTAACGTCATCTGGTGAAAATTTCATTTCTTTTGCCGTATTACTTTTACATCCTGTTAAAAAAGCGTTGCCGCCAACAAGTGTTCCTCCTAAAAGGAGTGAGATGTACTGTACTGCTTCTCTTCTTTCCATAAAAAATAATTTAAAATCTCTCTAAATCTCCCTAAAGGAGACTTACGAAGATCATGTTATGATTAATTTTGATTTTATATTTTAAACATTCAAGCTAAATCCTTTTGAATATTCACGTTTTACAAATTGATTTACATCATCAAAGTTGGTCACTTTCATGTTATCATTATCCCATAAAAGTTTTATGTATCGCCCCGGATAATTAAATCCTTTGCCATCTTCTTTTGGCTTACGAATATCAAATCCTCTAATAGCAAGATTAGCCATAAGCAAAGCTTCTGTTAACGGACCGGCAGTTTCAAAAGGTGAGCTTACTTCTTTGTTTCCATGTCCGGCAATGCAGGCTTCCACCCATTGTGCATAATGGCCGTCAACGCCATTGGGCACACGAACCATTTTTTGTTTTACTTTTACTTCTTTAGTTTTGCCGGTAGGTAATAATCTCGGATTTGCACCATACGTGCTACCCATCATTTTACCTTTTGTACCAATAAATAAAATACCATTTCCTCCATCGCCAAAAAGTTCGTTAGGCAATAATTCTTCCGGTCGTTCAGGTTGAATACCTCCATCCATCCAATGCACAGTTACTTCGTGTTTTGTTTTTGGTGTTTTTGGAAATGTAAGCGTGACATGGCTTGAAGGCGGACAACTCTCAGGAAAATAGCCTCGCTTAAATTCATCTACATAAACACTTCCTATACTTGCCTGCACATCGGTAACATATTTTAAACCCAGCACCGTAAATGCAGGGAACATTAAGTGACATCCCATATCGCCCAAAGCGCCGGTTCCATAATCCCACCAGCCACGCCAGTTAAAGGGCACAACTTTTTCTACATAGTCTTTGTAAGGTGCAGTACCCAGCCATAAATTCCAATCCAAACCTTTTGGCACATCTGCTTTTTGTGAAGCCCAGGGAATTCCCTGTGGCCACACTGGCCTGTCCGTCCAGCAGTAAACAGTATGCACACTTCCAATAACACCGGCATCATACCAATCTGCTAGTTGACGAACACCATCGCCGCTAGCGCCTTGGTTGCCCATTTGCGTTACAACTTTATATTTTTTTGCCGCATCAGTTAATACCCGTGCTTCATAAATATCATGCGTTAAAGGTTTTTGAACATACACATGCTTTCCCAATTGCATTGCGGCTAATGTTGCCACTGCATGGTTGTGATCGGGTGTAGAAACTGATACTGCATCAAAATTTTTTGATTCTTTATCCAACATCTCCCGCCAGTCTTTATAATATTTTGCTTTGGGAAAATTTTTAACTGTGTTGGCAGCTCTTCTGTCATCTACATCACACAGAAAAGCAATGTCTGCTTTCCCACTTTTAAAAAAATTTGCAATATCGCTTTGTCCTTTTCCACCAACACCAATACTTGCAATACTTAAACGATCGCTAGGCGCTATAAAACCTTTGCCACCCAATACATGCCGTGGAAGAATGATAAAGCCTGCACCTGTGATTGCAGTGTTTTTTAGAAATTCCCTTCGTGAGGTGGAAGAAATATTTTTTGTTTGGTCAGACATATTTTATTTTTTTAAAACAAATTAAACATTCATTTTCTTTAATTCACTTACGGCATGATCAACAGCTCTTGCAGTTAAGGCCATATAAGTGAGTGAAGGATTTTGGCATGCAGATGATACCATGCAGGCACCATCAGTTACAAAAACATTCTGTGCATCCCAAACCTGATTCCATTCATTTAATACAGAAGTTTTTTGATCCCTGCCCATTCTTGCTGTTCCCATTTCATGAATGCCATGCCCTATTGCGTGTCCATTATCCCATGTGCTGATATTTTTTATTCCTGCTGCTTCAAACATAGCTTTGCCTTCCGCAATCATATCTTTTCTCATTGCTTTTTCATTTTCTTTTATCTCACAATCCATTGACAAAACAGGCAATCCCCATTTATCCTTTTTAATTTTATCAAGCGAAATTTTATTTTCATGATAAGGTAAAATTTCACCAAACCCTGTCATGCCGATTGACCAGTTACCCGGCTCAGAAAGTGCGTCTTTGAATTGACCGCCAATTTGTAATTCAGCTACATCCCTGCTCCAGCCTTGTCTTGAGGCACTACCCTGGTAACCGAAGCCTCTTAAATAATTTCTTTTATCACCAAATAAGTTTGCAAAGCGTACTATATAAAATCCATTCGCTCTTCTGCCATAATAGTATTTATCCTCGTAACCTTCTACACTTCCTGAAGCACCACAATTGTAATGATGATCCATAACATTATGTCCTAATTCGCCACTGCTGCTTCCTAAACCTCCAGGCCAAACATCGGTAGCAGAATTCATTAATACCCATGTAGAATTTAATGAGGAAGCATTTACAAAAACTATTTTTGATGTGAAATGATATGTTTGATTATTTTCTGCATCCAATACTTCAACACCCCTTGCTTTTTTAGTATTTTTATCGTAGAGAATTTTTGTAACAATAGAAAAGGGCCGAACAGTAAGATTGCCTGTTTTCATTGCTGCGGGAAGTGTAGAAGATTGTGTGCTGAAATATCCTCCGAAAGGACAACCTTCCCAGCAACGATTACGGAACTGGCATTGAGTACGCCCTGGTATTGGGGCGGTTAAATTTGCACAGCGGCCAATGATCAAGTGGCGCTTCATTTTTTCTTTAATTCTTGCTGCTACATCTTTTTCTACACAATTCAAATCCATCGGTGGCAAAAATTTTCCGTCCGGTAATTGAGGTAAACCTTCTTTTGATCCACTGATGCCTGCAAATTTCTCTGCATAATCATACCATGGTTCAATATCCTTATAACGAATAGGCCAATCAACTGCGATGCCGTCTTTCGCATTGGCTTCAAAATCATGATCACTCCAGCGATAGCTTTGACGGCCCCACAAAATTGAACGACCACCCATCTGATAACTGCGCCACCATGTAAAAGGTTTTACTTCAACATAAGGACAATCTTTTTCATTTGTCCAATAATCCATTACCGGCTCAGATAATGCCCATCCTCTTGCGATAACCGGAAAATTTTTTCTTTGTTCATCAGTTACCCCTCCACGATGCTCAAACTCCCAGGGATTTTTATTTGCAGTTTTATAATCTTTTACATGTTCAAAATTTCGTCCACGCTCCAACATCAAAACCTTCAAACCTTTCTCACACAATTCTTTTGCTGCCCAACCGCCACTGATGCCAGACCCTATTACAATGGCATCAAAATGGTTTTGGGGACCGGCTTTCGTGTTTACGTTTGTGGAATCTCCCATATCCTTAAATATTTTGTTTTTTTAATTCGCCTACTGCATAATCAACAGCACGGGCAGTTAGTGCCATATAAGTGAGAGATGGATTTACACAATTTGCTGATGTCATGCAGGCACCATCGGTTACAAAAACATTCATAGCATCCCAAACCTGGTTGTGTTTATTGAGCACCGAGGTTTTAGGATCTTTACCCATACGTGCGGTACCCATTTCATGTATGCCCTGCCCCATTGCATAACCCGAATCAAATGTTTTTACATCTTTTATCCCCCCAACTTCAAGCATTTCTTTGGCATCCTCCATCATATCCTTGCGCATTTTTATTTCATTCTCTTTAATTTCTGCATCAATGGCAAGAACCGGTAAACCCCATTTATCTTTTGTATTTTTATCAAGCGAAATTTTGTTTTCATGATAAGGTAAAATTTCTCCGAATGCAGTAAACCCAATTGACCATTTCCCCGGCTCCGCCAATGCATCTTTAAATTGGCCGCCGATACTCATCTCGGCAATTTCACGGCTCCACCCTTCACGGCTTGCACCGCCCTGGTATCCAAATCCACGGATGTAATCGCGTTTATCGCCCAATATGTTTCTGAACTGTGGAATGTACGGGCCATTAGGGCGTCGGCCGAAATAATATTTGTCGTCGTAACCATCTACATTACCTCTTGCTCCTAAACGAAAATGATGATCCATAAGATTGTGACCAAGTTCGCCACTGCTGCTTCCAAGTCCATCAGGCCATATATCGGTTGCTGAATTCATCAATACCCATGCAGAGTTTAATGCAGAGGCATTAAGAAAAATAACTTTTGCAAAATAATCATGCGTTTCGTTATTCTCTGCATCAATTATTCTTACCCCTTTTGCTTTTTTTGTTTCTTTATCGTACAAAATTTCTTTTACGATTGACCATGGCCTCAAGGTTAAATTTCCGGTTGCCATAGCGGCCGGCAAGGTAGAAGATTGTGTGCTGAAATACCCGCCAAACGGGCATCCTAACGAACACTTATTGCGATACTGGCAATTTGTTCTTCCCTGCAATGCTATGGTAGCATTTGCGCTTCTGCCCATAATTATCCGCTTGCTTTTATAATGTTCATTCACCCTTTTAGCTACATCTTTTTCCACACAATTCATTTCCATTGCAGGCAAAAATTCACCGTCGGGTAATTGTGCCAAACCTTCTTTTGCACCATTAATTCCGGCGAACTTTTCCACGTGGCTATACCACTCAGCAATATCTTTATACCTGATGGGCCAATCGATTGCTATGCCATCTTTGGCATTTGCGTCAAACGCAAGATCACCCCACCTGTAAGACTGGCGCCCCCATGTAAGAGAACGTCCGCCAACCTGGTAACCGCGATACCAGTCAAAACGTTTTGTTTCTACGTAAGGACTTTCTTTTTCGTTAACCCAAAAATCAAGTCCTGCTTCGTTAAGAGGGTAATCTCTTTTTAATACGGGATAATCCTTTATCATTTGCTGCGTTCTACCACCGCGGTGAGGAAATTCCCATGGGCCTTTTGTGGCATTTATATAATCTTTTACATGCTCAATATTCTTTCCTCTTTCGAGCATGATTGTTTTCAAACCTTTTTCGGTCAGCTCCTTGGCAGCCCAGCCACCTGAGATACCTGAACCAATTACAATTGCATCATAAATATTTTCCGGCATAATAAAAATCCTCCTTATGTCCTTCCCTTAGAGAAGGACTTTATTTTACGTTTAATTAATAATTTTTAAGATTAAGATTGAGTATATTTTTTCCTCAGGCATTTTTCTATTCATTGTTTTAAAAATATTTTAAACTTTCCATTCTGCCTTTAAGAGATTTACACATCGCATATTTTAATTGCTTCTTTTAATGAATCCAGTTTATCTTTTTTTGTTGGAACAAATTCCTGCGCAACATAACCTTTAAAACCGGTTTCAACAATTGCTTTCATCACTGCAGGATAATATAATTCCTGTGTATCATTTATTTCGTGTCTGCCGGGAATACCTCCCGTATGATAATGAGCAATGTATTGATGATAATCCCGGATATTTCTTATAATATCTCCTTCCTGTATTTGCATGTGATAAATATCAAACAGCAATTTAAAGTTTTCTGAACTTATTCGTTTGCACAATTCTGCTCCCCACACAACATGGTTACACATATAATCTTTGTGATCTATTTTGCTGTTCAAAAGTTCCATCACCATAGTTACTCCGTTTTTTTCTGCAAAAGGTAAAATCTTTTTCAATGCATCCATGCAATTTTTCATTCCTGTTTCATCATCCATTCCCTCCCTTTTGCCGGTAAAGCAAATAAGATTTTTATAGCCTGCCGCAGCCATAACAGGAATTACTTCTAAGTACTCTTTTATTAGCTGCTCATGATATGTAGGATTATTTAATCCATTATTCAAATTGTTATCGCCTGCAGTGTAGCACATCGAACTGTAGATACCGTGCTTTTGCAGTGTAGGCCAGTCTTTCGGCTTTACTAAATCAATCGCATTAAATCCTATTTCTTTTACAGCTTTGCACAATTCGTCCAGTGAAAGATAATTGAATGTCCACCTTGAAACAGAATGATTGATGTTGCCTTTCAATTTGAATTTTTTTTGAGATTTGCTTTCATCACCAAAAGAAATTGCCGGAGCAGCAATGATTGCTGATGCACCTAATGCAAGGTTTTTAATCAATGATCTTCTGCTTTGGTTAGATTCCATATTTATTTTAATTGTTTAGATTTTGATCAACAGCTTTTTCATTTTTATCACTAAAAAAAATCGCGAACAAAAGAAAAACTACAAAAGCGATACCCGATGGAATGATCCAGATCATTTTCCAATCGAAAGCTTTTTCCGAAAGTTTATAAGCATCTGTTATAAGGCCTGCAACTTTAAATCCTATAAGCATACCTACACCATACGTGGCTAAAGTTATCAATCCCTGTGCTGCGCTTTTATATTTTATCCCGGCTTTTGCATTGGTATAAATTTGACCTGCTACAAAAAAGAAATCGTAACAAACACCGTGTAATGCAATTCCGATGATTAACATGAAACTTAATTCATTTGCATTGCCGTAAGCAAATAATGCATACCGTATTGCCCATGCAAGCATCCCTATTAAAATAGTTTTTTTAAACCCGAACTTCTTAAAGAAGATGGGCAACATCAATAAAAAAATTACTTCCGATATCTGACCGATAGTCATTTTCCCTGTTGGGTTTGTAACTCCAATGCCAGATAAAAACGGGTTTGCATTTTGATAATAGAACGCCAAAGGAATGCAAATGAGAATGGATGCAATAAAAAATAATGCGAAATTTTTATCCTTTAATAATTTCAAAGCGTCTAAGCCAAGTATCTCTGATATTTTAACTTTCGTACCTGGCAAAACTTTTGGCGGTGTTTTTGGAAGTGTAAAACTAAATACTCCTAAAACGAATGAAGCAATTGAAGCCAACAAAAAAGTATTTTTTATTAATCCCGCTTTTACACCACTTTCTGAATCCCACAAAAAAACAAAACTGATCAATAATCCTGCAACTATCCATCCAATGGTTCCCCAAATTCTGATACTTGAAAATTCTTTTTCGGGATCATTCATTTGATTAAAAGAAATTGAATTTACCAATGCAAGTGTTGGCATAAATAAAATCATGTAGGCTAAAACATAAGGATAAAACATGGTCATCCCATTTGCATTATACATCTGATACATGAGCACAGCGCCTGCCAGATGCAATATTGCCAGAATTTTTTCTGCATTAAAATACCGGTCTGCAATTAATCCGATAACAAAGGGGGCAATGATAGCTCCCCATGACTGGGTTGAAAATACCGAGCCGATTTGGGCGCCCGATGCATTAAGGTTATTAAATAAAAAAGTTCCCAGGGTTACAAACCATGCACCCCAAATAAAAAAATTTAAAAACATCATTGTGGAGAGCTGCAATCGTGTAGTAAGTTTCATCGCGGATCAGTTATAAAAAATTTAAATGTACTATTTTAAAAACACAATTATAAAGATTATAAAAATAAAATAAATGATGCGGTTTTTAGGAAATACGCTACATTCATATTTTAATTTAAATTTTTATTTTACAAATTGTTATGGGAGATTTTCAAATAAAGATTCAGCCAAAAAACTATGATGCTATCATTATAGGCTCCGGTGCCGGCGGAGGAATGGCGACTTATGTGTTAGCCAATGCAGGCTTAAAAGTTTGTTTAATAGAAGCAGGACCTATGTATGATCCTGCAAAAGATTCTCTCCAGCTAAAAAATGCATGGGAATCTCCACGAAGGGGTGCCAGCACTAAGTTTCGTCCCTTTGGTGATTTTGATGGATGTTACTGGGGCTGGGAAATTGACGGCGAACCTTATACACAGGCAGAAGGTACAAAATGGGAATGGTGGCGTGCACGTATGCTTGGCGGGCGCACAAATCATTGGGGCAGAATTTCACTAAGATTTGGTCCTAAAGATTTTAAGCGTAAAAGTATAGATGGCCTTGGCGATGATTGGCCAATCGGTTACGATGATGTAAAACCATACTACGATAAAATAGACACTTTGCTCGGGGTGTTTGGAACAAATGAAGGATTGATTGATGATCCTGACGGAATTTTTCTTCCGCCTCCAAAGCCACGTTTGCATGAAATGTTTATTAAAAGATCTGCCACAAATATTGGTATCCCGGTAATTCCTTCACGCCTCTCTATTCTTACTAAAAAAATTAATAATGAACGCGGCGAATGTTTTTATTGTAAACAATGCGGACGAAGTTGTAAAGTATATGCTGATTTTTCTTCTTCCTCTGCATTAATAATTCCTGCATTAAAAACCGGTAATGTTGATCTTGTTACAAACTCAATGGCACGTGAAATATTAACCAACAGGGAAGGGTTGGCAACCGGTGTTTCTTATGTAAATAAAGAAGACATGCAGGAATACCAGGTTATGGGCCGAACAGTGATAACGGCAGCCAGTGCATGTGAATCAGCAAGGCTGTTATTAAATTCCAAATCGCCGCGGCATCCCAACGGGTTGGCAAATTCCAGCAACGTGGTAGGCAAATATTTACATGATTCTACTGGTGCGGATATGGGTGGAATTATTCCTGAATTATTTGATAGAAAACGCTACAACGAAGATGGCGTAGGTGGCATGCACGTTTATACGCCATGGTGGCTTGATAATAAAAAACTTGATTTTCCCCGTGGCTATCATATTGAGTATGGTGGCGGTTTTGGTATGCCATTGTATGGTTTTAACTGGGGCATAGAAAATTTAAACGGTACCTATAAAATAAAAGGAAAACAAAAAGAAGCAGGCGGTTATGGCGCTTCTTTAAAAGAAGATTACCGGTATTTTTTTGGTGCACATGTAGGGATGGCAGGCCGTGGAGAAGCCGTTGCAAAAATTGAGGACTATTGCGAAATAGATCCCACTGTAGTTGATAAATTTGGTATACCCGTTTTGCGTTTTCATACAAAATATTCTGATTATGAAATAAAGCAGGCGAAGCACATGAAGGAAACATTTTCAGAGATTTTACATTCAATGGGTGCAGTAACCACATGGGGCGGTGATGATGGACCCGAAAATAATTATGGGTTACATGCTCCCGGAAATATTATACATGAAGCAGGTACTGTTCGTATGGGCAATGATGCAAAACAATCTCCGCTAAACAAATGGGCACAGGCGCATGATTGTAAAAATTTATTTAATGTTGATGGAGGCATGTTTGTATCACAAGGTGATAAAAATATTACCTGGACCATACTTGCATTGAGTATGCGAACATCCGAATATATTGTTGACCAGTTGAAAAAAAATAATATTTAGATTGTACTATTAAACTTTTAAACTATTTAACTAATATGGATAGAAGGAAATCTTTAAAAGCGATAGCATTAGGAACGGTTTCAACAGGGTTGTTACTGGATGCATGTAAACAAAGTGATAAAAAAGAGGCAGTAAAAAATGTTGGAAATGCTCCTGCTGACTTCAACCGCATGAAGGAAGAAGCTGTTCACGAAAAAGAAATAAATTCCACCACTTTTTTTAACCCTCATGAAATGGCAACCATTACCATTCTTGGTGATATTATCATACCAAAGGATGATGTAAGTGGCAGCGCTTCTGATGCAAAAGTGCCGGACTTTATTGAGTTTATAGTTAAGGATATGCCCAAGCACCAGTTGCCTATGCAAGGCGGATTACGGTGGCTGGATATGCAATGCTTAACCCGTTATAAAAATACTTTTGCAGATTGTACTAAACAGCAGCAAACTGAAATGGTTGATGCTATAGCCTATCCCAAAAAAGCAAAACCTGATATGAAACCCGGGGTTGCTTTTTTTAGCCTGATGCGTAACTTAACAGCATCTGGTTTTTATAGCTCGGAGATAGGAACAAAAGATGTTGGCTATTTGGGCAATAGCCCCAACCAATGGAATGGTGTTCCTGCCGATGTTTTAAAACAATACAACCTCGCCTATACTGAGAAGGAATTGAAAGAATGCATAAGTTTTTAATAAATTAAATAAGCCCGAAAACCGCCCAAACCATTTTTTAAGTCAACCATTATGAAAAAAAAAATCTTCATCATTAGTTTTTTATTTACTGCTACCTGTTCTCTTTTTGCACAGGAAAAACCCAAACATGAAGACACAGAATTTTACACGCCTGTTCCCAAAATAGTAACACCAGGAAAAAATAGTGTTGAACCGCCTTCTGATGCCATTATTTTATTTGATGGTAAAAATTTAGATCAATGGGTTCTCACATCTGATACAACTAAGACTGCAGACTGGATAGTTGAAAAAAAAATACTTACTGTAAATAAAAAATCGGGAAATATCGAAACCCGGCAATCTTTCACAGATTATCAGCTCCATCTTGAATGGAGGATCCCCAAAAATATTTCCGGCACCGGACAGGCACGTGGCAACAGCGGTTTGTTTCTTGCATCCATTGGTAAAGGTGATGCAGGTTATGAATTGCAGATTTTAGATTCTTATAATAATTCCACTTATGTAAACGGACAGGCAGGAAGCATTTATAAACAATTTCCTCCTTTGGTAAATCCCAATAAACCACCGGGTGAGTGGCAAACTTATGATGTTGCATGGACAGCCCCACGTTTCAATGATGATGGTACTTTAAAAACTCCGGCACGTATCACCGTTTTTTTTAATGGCATATTAGTACAAAATAACATTGAATTAAAAGGAGCCACATTATATGTAGGTCAGCCTTCTTATCAAAAGCACGGACCTGCGCCCATTAAATTGCAGGCGCATGGAGATAAAAGTGAACCACTAAGTTTCAGAAATATTTGGATAAGGCCCTTGAATTAATAGAATCATTTAAAAATAAAATTAAGAAGTAATACCGTGAGAAAATTACGAATGGGAATGATTGGCGGAGGTAAGGATGCCTTTATCGGCGCCATACACCGCATTGCCGCTAATACCGATGGCCTGATAGAATTGGCATGTGGCGCACTAAGTATCAATAAAGATATTGCTATAGACAGCGGACAATCTTTGTTTTTACCTGAAGATAGAATTTACACTACCTGGCAGGAAATGCTGGAAAAAGAAAGTGCTTTACCTGCAGAAAAAAGAATGGATTTTGTAACTATTGTGACTCCCAATTTTGCACACTTTGAACCTGCAATGGCTTGTATGGAGAAAGGTTTTCATGTAGTAATTGAAAAACCGATAACAGTTACCCTGGAAGAAGCAAAACAATTAAAGAAAAAAAGAGATGATACAGGATTGTTGCTTTGCCTTACACATACCTATTCAGGTTATCCGATGGTTAAAGAAGCAAAACAATTAATAAAAAATGGAACAATAGGTAAGGTTAGAAAAATTTATGTAGAATATAAACAGGGTTGGCTCAGCACACTATCAGAAAGAGAAGGCAATGCACAGGCAGCCTGGAGAACTGACCCAAAAAAAGCCGGGAAGAGTGGTGTTATGGGCGACATTGGCACGCATGCTGCTCATCTTGCAGAATACATTTCCGGATTGCACATTACACACCTGTGTGCACAGCTAAATACAGTTGTAAAAGGTCGTGCGCTGGATGACGACGGAAGTGTTTTATTAAAATTTGAAAATGAGGCAAGCGGTACATTAATAGCCACGCAGATTGCTGCAGGTGAAGAAAATAATCTCTCTATAAAAATTTATGGTGAAAAGGGCGGACTGGAATGGCACCAGATGGAGCCGAATACATTACTGGTTAAGTGGCTTGATAAACCTGCAGAAATTTTTCGTGCCGGCTCAGGTTATTTAAGTGATATGGCAAAAAATAATTGCCGTACGCCGGGCGGACATCCTGAAGGTTATTTGGAAGCCTTTGCAAACATTTACAAAAATTTTGCCCTAACATTATCAGCAAAAATAAATAATACTCAGGTTGACCAAGACCAGGTAGAATTTCCTTCTGTGGAAGATGGAATTCGTGGTATGGCATTTATTGAGAATGTAGTAAAGAGTTCAAATTCCAATGAAAAATTTATTGACTTTATTATTTGAGTACTAAAATGTAATTTTAAAAGATGCAATATCACTCAATAACATCCGATCCACAAATACTTAATGGTAAACCAATTATTAGAGGATCAAGGATAAGCGTAGAAATGATTTTGGAGTGGCTGGCAACTGGTGCTACAATAGTAGGTATCTATAAACAAAATAAACATTTGCCTGAAGGCTCGGTGGAAGAAGCCCTTAAATATGCTTCACAGTTTACTAAGAATGAAATTTTACTTGAAGATGAAATTTCTTCTTAATGAATACCGGATTATCTTTTTTTGCTGATGAAAACATCTCCGAGGAATTAATAAACTGGTTCAGGACAAATGGAAACAGTATTTCTGGGGTTAAAGAAGAAGGAATGTATGGTGCATCTGACCTAAGTATTATTCAAAAATGTTTTGCATCCGATAAAATTATATTAACTCATGATAATGATTTTGGTAAATTAATTTTTACAACTCCTGTTTCATTTTTTTCTATAATATATCTTAGACCCGGCAATTTTGATGCAAGTTTTCATATACCTACATTAAAGAGCATTTTAAAACATAGAGAATTAATAACAAGGGGCACATTGATTATTGGGCATCGTACGGTTCATAAAATTAAAATCAGAATAAAACAAATAGAATCTCAGTTCAATGAAAACAATTAAAGGTCCCGGAATATTTTTAGCGCAGTTCATTAGTGATGAACCACCATTTAATGATCTTAAAACAATTTGTCAATGGGCAAAAAGTTTGGGGTTTATCGGCATTCAAATGCCAACATTAGATGCCCGGTTTATTGACTTGCAAAAAGCAGCCGAAAGCAAAACCTACGCTGATGAAGTGAAAGGATTGGTTAATGAATGTGGATTAGAAATCACAGAACTGTCCACCCATTTACAGGGGCAATTAATTGCCGTGCATCCCGCTTATGATAAAATGTTTGATGCATTTGCGCCGGAAGAATATCGCAACAATCCTCCGGCAAGAAAAGAATGGGCAATACAACAACTAAAATATGCAGCAAAAGCTTCGCAAAATTTAGGATTAAATGCTCATGCAACTTTTAGCGGCTCATTGCTATGGCACACTATGTTTCCCTGGCCCCAGCGTCCCGAGGGCCTGGTTGATGAAGGTTTTACCGAATTGGCAAAACGATGGCTGCCCATTTTAAATGAGTTTGATAATTGTGGTGTGGATGTTTGTTACGAAATTCATCCCGGTGAAGATCTATTTGATGGTGCCACTTACGAAATGTTTTTAGAAAAAGTAAACAATCATTCAAGGGCCTGTTTGCTTTACGATCCATCACACTTTGTTTTACAGTGTCTTGATTATTTATCTTATATAGATATTTATCATGAAAGGATAAAAGCATTTCATGTAAAAGATGCAGAATTTAATTCAACCGGCAGGCAAGGTGTTTACGGTGGTTATCAAAGCTGGGTTAACCGGGCTGGAAGATTTAGATCACCCGGCGATGGTCAGGTTGATTTTAAATCTATCTTCAGCAAATTAACAGCATATAATTATCCGGGCTGGGCTGTGATGGAGTGGGAATGCTGTTTAAAACATCCTGAAGATGGTGCGAAAGAAGGCGCAGAATTTATCAAAAAAAATATCATCCGTGTAACTGAAAAAAATTTTGATGATTTTGCAGGAACAGTAAAGGATGAAAACCTGAACAAAATAATTTTAGGACTAACATAATTTTTTAATTAGAAAACAAAACAAATGAAAACTTTACTCACAATCCTTGTTACCGTTCTATTTATAACCGGTTGCGGAAATAATTCTGATTCCAAAGAAAATTCAACAACAACAGTTGATACTCCTGCCAAAACTGAAGTTAAGGATCCTGAAGTAGCAAAGGGTTTAGAATTGATTTCCAAAAGTGATTGCTTCACCTGCCATAAATTAAATGAAGCATCCATTGGACCTCCGTACAATGCTGTAGCAGCCAAATACAAAACGATTAATGATGCAAGTATGGACTCCATGGTTACTCAAATTATAAAAGGCGGCAAAGGCAAATGGGGAACAATTCCTATGGCACCTCATCCACAAATTTCTACAGAAGATGCACAAACCATGGTACATTATATCATGTCAATAAAATAATTATTATGCTTAAACTATCTTATTTATTTTTTGCGACGTTTATTTTGTTTGGCTGCAAATCAACAAAAGTCACCTCAATGGATACAGCAATAAATTCGTTGTCTCAAAAAGAAAAAAATAATGGCTGGCAATTATTATTTGATGGACAAACTACTAATGGATGGCACACGTATGGTAAGCAAACTGCGGGTAAAGTATGGAAAGTTGAGGATGGCGCTATTCATTTAGATCCTTCCGCTAAAAAAGAAATGCCAAATGACGGAGGTGATATTGTTACTGATGCTGAGTATGATAATTTTGATTTGCAGCTTGATTGGAAAATTTCTAAAAATAGCAACAGTGGTATTATGATCTATGTAAAAGAAGATGCTGCAAAATATAAACAGTCATATTTTACAGGCGCTGAAATGCAGGTTCTGGATAACGATGGGCACCCTGATGGAAAAATATATAAACACAGGGCAGGAGATCTATATGATCTTATCCCTTCTTTAAAAGAAGCAGCAAAGCCAGTAGGCGAATGGAACCATGTAGAAATAATTGCCAACAATAGTAAGCTTGATTTATATTTAAATGGTGAACATACAGTAGGTACTACCCTATGGGATGATAATTGGCGTAGCATGATTGCAGGCAGTAAATTTAAGCAGTGGCCGGACTTTGGTACATTTAAAACAGGCAGAATAGATCTGCAGGATCATGGTGATGATGTGTGGTTCAGAAACATTAAGATTAAAAGACTTTGATGGCTTGGTATTATCCAATTTTATCAATCGTGTTTCTTAAAAAATCATATTCTTTTATTTCTCTTTAATTTTCTTCAGAACTAAGGCTGTTCTGTTGGTTAGATAAATATTTAATTTTTGATCTTCATTAGTTGGATAAGATATCGAATCATCTATCCTGTTATAGCCGCCATATTCACTTTTGTCTGAATTAAGTATAATATAATAAGAACCTTTTTCAGGAGCCTTAAATGTATATCCAAAAAGGGAATTTTGGGTACTAAAGTTGAAAATGAAAAGCAGGTTGTTTCGTTCAAATGCGATCACGTTATTTTCACCATCCATGTGTACCTGGTGTGCAACTCCACTGGAAAGTATTTTGTAATTTTTAATAATATCTATCATGGCATTATCCCAGTTGGCCATAAATTTATATTTTAGTTGTTTATTGTCAACTAACGACCATTGTCTTCTTGCATAATGATGGCTCCATCCGTTTCCCTCTCTCGGAAAATCAACCCACTCGGGATGACCGAATTCATTGCCAATAAAATTAAGATATCCCTCACCACCAAGGCTGATAGTAAACAGGCGAAGTAATTTATGTAATGCTATGCCACGATCTATTACCATGTTATTGTCTTCCACATCCATGTGGAAATACATTTCTTTATCCATCAGGCGAAAGGCTATTGTTTTATCACCTACCAATGCCTGGTCGTGAGATTCAGCATAAGCTATCGTTTTTTCTTTGTAACGCCTGTTGTTTAATACATCCCACATTTCATAAATATTCCATTCTTCATCCGACTTTTCTTTTAAAGTTTTTATCCAGTAATCCGGAATACCCATGGCTAATCTAAAATCAAATCCAAATCCACCTTCTTCTGCACTCCTCGACAAACCCGGCATCCCGCTTACATCTTCAGCTATCGAGATGGAATTATTTTTAAATTCGTGAATAACAGCGTTGGCTAATTGCAAATAAGTAACGGCGTCCCAATCCACCCCGTCTTTAAAATATTTATCATAATTATCGAACGAAGTAAGTCCGTGATGGAAATAAAGCATAGAAGTTACACCGTCGAAACGATACCCATCAAAATGAAACTCTTCCAGCCAATAACGAACGTTCGAAAGCAGGAATTTTTTTACCTCCCATTTACCGTAA